>JANOEZ010000504.1:0-4413 GCA_031413335.1 Nitrospirota bacterium | reverse complement strand
GGTCGAACGTGCGGGCCGATCGCGCCGCGGCGATCATCGTTTCCTGCACCACGTCGGCGGTGTCGGCGGCGTTCCCGAGCAGGCGCGCAACGCCGCGCCAGACGCGGTCGGCGAACGCATCGTAAAGCGCACGCCAGGCGTCGGGGTTCCCGTCGCGGAGGCCGCGAGCCACGTCGCGGGCCTGGTCGTCGTCCATGTTGGGATGAACGGCTGACCGGCACAAGCTTGCGCGCCACGCTGACGGACAATCTGCAAGGCATCGGCAAATGGCTGCTCGAAGAGGCCACCTTCGTGGTGACGAACATCCTGCTCGGCCTCTTTCAGACCGCCGTCATGCTCGTCTGCACCTTTTATTTTTTTCTCGACGGCGACCGCGTGGTGCGCTGGATCGAGAACTCGCTTCCGCTCACGCTCCAGCAACAGCGCATCGTGTTTCAGCGATTCGATGAAGTCGTGCGGGCCTCGGTCGAGGGCAGCACCATCGTGGCGATCCTGGAGGGCCTGATCGGCGGGCTCGCCTTCTGGATCGCCGGACTGTCCACGCCGGTTCTGTGGGGCGTGGTCATGGGCGTGCTCGCCTATGTGCCGGCAGCCGGCGCGTCGCTGGTGTGGATCCCCGGAGCTCTGTACCTCTGGTTCATCGGCGCCTATGGAAAAATGGCGGTGGTGTGCATTGCCGGCGGGATCATCGCGCTGCTCGACCATGTGTTGCGAACCATCCTCGTCGGCAACCGGTCAAAGCTGCACCCGGCCCTGGTATTCCTCAGCGTATTGGGCGGGATCAAGGTCTTCGGAATCCTGGGCATCGTGGCCGGCCCGCTGGCCGTGGCGATCGGGCGGGCGATGCTGGATATCTACCGGCTGGAGAAAACGGGCTCGCTCGCACTGCCGGCGGCAGAGAAGCACTGACACTTACGGCTTCAACCGTAGCATCTTCTTTTCGATCTTCGCCTCCGTCACGAATTTTTCAAGGCTTTCCGACAGGGCCGCGCTGAGCAGACTGGCGGCATCGGCCTCGTCGAACACGACGACCGTCTGCGTGCCGGCACCGTTGAGGGTCATCCGGACAATGCTCCCGTCTTCCGCATTCACCGCCTCAATGATGGCTTTCGCCGACGCCGTGATCTTCGTCGAGCCGAATGCGCTGGCAGCATTCGCAGAGAGCTCCACCACCCGGCCTGAAATGGTCACATGCGGACCGTTGTCGGGAGCGGTCCCGGAAACCGGCCTAGCCAGTTCCACGCGCCAGCCCCGTTGCTTGAGATAGTCGGTGACCACCTGGGCCACCACCGCGCCGACTTTTCCTCCGGGCACGTTGAACACCGTTTCGCCGCCGTTCTGATGCGCGCGGGCTCCCACACGCTGCCTGTTCGTCCGCCCGTCTTCGAAATCTGCCACGACGACGATAGTGTCGGCCGGCAACTCCACCCGTGAGGCCTCGGCCGGCAGAGTCGCACGCAGATTCAACGTGACCATCTCGCCCTTGCCGGCACAGCCGGCGAAAGTCACCAGCCAGAGCCCTGCGACAACCGCCCCGATGCGTCTATTCACAAGCCCCTCCTTCACAATCGGCCTCGATGAAACAGGATGATCGCACGTGCAGGATACACGCAACTATAGCAGATTCATCCCTCCTACTCTACGCCGCCACTTGACTGCCCGAAAAACGGCAGTTAATATCCACGCCAATTCTCCGCATGATCGACGTTCAACACATCACCAAACGGTACGGCGACCGCACCGCCATCGAGCGCGTGACCTTTTCCGTCAACAAGGGAGAGGTCCTGGCGTTCCTCGGGCCGAACGGCGCGGGCAAGACCACCACGATGCGCATCCTGACCTGCTTCATGCCGGCCACCGAGGGCACGGCGAGGGTGGCCGGATTCGATTGCACCGAACAATCGCAGGACGTCAAAGCGCACATCGGGTATCTGCCGGAGACCCCGCCGGTGTATCAGGAACTGACCGTGTCGGAATATCTGACCTTCGTGGGACGGCTCAAGGGCATGAAGGCAGCCGCGCTGCAGCAGCGGATGCCGCAGGTGATCGAACAGGTGTCGCTCGGCGACGTGCGCCACCGGCTGATCGCCAACCTGTCCCGCGGCTACCGTCAGCGGGTGGGCCTGGCCCAGGCGCTCTTGCACGACCCGCCGGTGCTGATCCTGGATGAGCCGACCGTCGGCCTCGATCCCAAGCAGATCATCGAAATTCGCGAGTTGATCAAGAGCCTCGCCGGCTCGCACACCGTCATTCTGAGCACCCACATCCTGCCGGAAGCCACCGCCGTCTGCCAGCGGGTCGTCATCATCAACGAAGGCCGGATCGTCGCAGTGGACACACCGGAGCATCTCTCGGCCCGGCTCCGCCGCTCGGAAAAGATCAGTCTCACGGTCAAGACGCCTCCGCACAACTTCGCGGACCGCCTGCGCGGCATTCCCGGCATCGTCAGCGTCTTCGCGCCGACGGACGGTGGCGCGTACCTGGTGGAATGCGCCCTCGGCCGCGATCTGCGTGACGAATTGGCGCGCTTCGTCGTCACCAATGGCTGGGGCCTGCTGGAGCTGAGCACCATCTCGATGACGCTCGAAGACGTCTTCCTCCATCTCACGCAGCACGAAGAGGGCATGGGCGAGCGGGGCAGCAGCGCGGCCTCGCAGGCGGCAGGTACATGACGCCGGCTCAAGCCATCGTCGCGAAGGAACTTCGCTCGGCGTTCGCCTCCCCCATTATCTATGTGGTGGCCGCCGTCTTCCTGGTGATCTTCGGCGTGCTGTCCTACATCGCGGTGGTGAACGCCGGTACCCAGGCCATCCGGCTGATGCAGATCCAGGGCATGGCGGCGAAAATCAATCTCAATGATCTGGTCTTCCGCCCGACCAACTACAGCACGGCGATCATCCTGCTGCTCGTGCTGCCGATCCTGACCATGCGCAGCTTCGCGGAAGAACGCAAGCTCAAGACCTTCGAACTGTTGATGACCTCTCCGATTGGGATCAACCACATCGTCGCGGGGAAATTCGTAGCCGTGTTCCTGATCTATCTGGGCATGCTGGCCCTGACCGGCGTCGTACCGGTAGTGCTAGCCATGTTTAACAGCTTCGACTGGGCGCCCGTCTTCACGGGGTATCTGGGGCTCCTGCTGATGGGCGCGCTGTTTCTCGCCGTCGGCATTCTCGCGTCGTCCGTCACCGAAAATCAGATCGTGGCCGCGTTCCTGAGCTTCGGCATCCTCCTGTCCGTCTGGTTGATGGGCGCGATGGGCTCCATCCTGGGCGACACGCCGGTCGGTAACACGATCTCCTACCTGTCCTTCATCGAGCATTACGACCGGCTGGTGCGCGGCCTCATCGACACCAAAGATTTGGTCTATTACGCCTGCGGCATCCTGTTCATGCTCTTCCTGACGCACCGCGTCGTGGAGTCCCAACGATGGAAGTGAACAAGTTCGCGCCCCTCATCGGCATGGTCGGCGCCTCGCTGGCCGTGGCCGGCCTCGTCGCCTACAGCCTGGTTCCCGAGAAACTCTGGCTGGTGTCGCTCGGCGAAGGGCTGGCGCTGATCTGTCTGATCGCCTTTTTCGTCCTCCATTTTGAAACAGTGAAAGCCTTCTCCGCCCGACGCTCGACACGCATGGGGGCCAACAGCCTGCTGATGGCGGTGCTGTTCGCCGGCATTCTCGTCATCGTGAATTTTCTCGCGGCCCGCCATTCACAGCAATGGGATTTTTCGGAGACGCAGCGCTTCACCCTGTCTCCGCAGACCCTCCGCGTGCTGCGCGGGCTCACGCGGGAGGTCAAGGTCACGGTCTTTTCGCAGGAGCGCAGCGCGACGTTCACCGCCTACCGGGACCTGCTCGACAGTTACCGCTCGCACAGCGACAAGCTCCGCGTCGATTATGCGGACCCTGAGCGCAGGCCGGGCCTCGCGCGGCAACTGGGCGTCACGCGCACAGACACGGCCGTGGTCGAGAGCGGCGGACAGACGAACCGCGTCACCACCGCGTCCGAAGCCGAACTGACCGGCGCCATCATTCGCGTCGCCAAAGACGAAAAAAAGAGGATCGTCTTTCTGGAAGGGCACGGCGAGCGGGCCACGACTGACCAGGACAAGGGCGGCCTCTCCCTCATGAAGGCCGCGCTGGAGAACCAAGGCTACGAGGTCGGCGCCCTGACGCTGCTGCAGGAACCGGCCGTGCCGGCGAACACGGCGGTGCTCGTGCTGGCCGGTCCCCGCCGTTCCGTGACCAAAGATGAGCAGGATCGGATCGGCCGTTACGTTGCCGGCGGCGGCCGCCTGCTGGCGATGATGGATCCCGGCTCGCAGGCCGATCTGGACGGCCTCCTGGCGCCCTGGGGTGTGAAGACAGGCAAAGGCGTGCTGGTGGATTTTCAGGACCGGCTGGCGCAGGGCGGC
>JANOEZ010000503.1:0-10865 GCA_031413335.1 Nitrospirota bacterium | reverse complement strand
CGCAGGCAGGAGGCGCCGTCCGGTGACGAACCCCTGGCCGTCGAACGACACTTCCACGTCCTCGACGGCCAGGTCGGAGAGGTATTCGTTCAATGCCTTCTCGTCCTTGAGATATTTCTCGCTCTTGCCCTTCTTCACTTTGAAGAGCGGCGGCTGGGCGATGTAGATGTAGCCGCGCTCGATCAGCTCGTGCATTTGCCGGTAGAGAAAGGTGAGCAGCAGCGTGCGGATGTGGCTGCCGTCCACGTCGGCGTCGGTCATGAGAATGATCTTGTGATACCGGGCCCTGGCGATGTCGAAGCACTCCCGGTCCTTGTCGTCCTCGTCGCGCTTGCGGCCGATGCCGGTGCCGAGCGCCATGATCAGCGTGCGGATCTCCTCGCTGCTCAGCATCTTGTCGAAGCGGGCCCGCTCCACGTTGAGGATTTTGCCCTTGAGCGGCAGGATGGCCTGAAACTTCCGGTCGCGGCCCTGTTTGGCCGAGCCGCCGGCCGAGTCGCCCTCGACGATGAACAGTTCGCTGTGGGCCGGATCCTTCTCGGAACAGTCGGCCAGCTTGCCGGGCAGCGAGCCCCCGTCCAGGGCGCTCTTGCGCCGGATCAATTCCTTGGCCTTGCGGGCCGCTTCGCGCGCGCGCGCCGCATCCAGCGACTTGGCAATGACCTTACGGGCGACCGGCGGGTTTTCCTCGAAATAGGACCCCAGCGCTTCGTTGACCGCCGTCTCGACGATGCCCTTCACCTCGCTGTTGCCCAGCTTGGCCTTGGTCTGCCCTTCGAACTGCGGGTTGCGCAGCTTGACGCTCACGACCGCCGTCAGGCCCTCGCGGACGTCGTCGCCGGTCAGCGACTCGTCGTCCTTCTTGAGCAACTCGTGGGCGTTCGCGTAGCTGTTGATCGTGCGGGTCAGCGCCGCCTTGAAGCCGATCAGGTGCGTGCCGCCTTCGCGCGTATTGATGTTGTTCGCGAAGGAATACATGTTCTCCGCGTAGCCGTCGTTGTACTGAAGGGCCACTTCGAGCATGACGCCGCTCTTTTCGATCTCCACGAAGATCGGCTTGTGGAGTGGGGTCTTGGCGCCGTTCAAGTGTTCCACGAAAGAGACGATGCCGCCCTTGTACTTGAAGATCTGCTCCTTCTGCTTGCGCTCGTCCTTGAGCGCGATCTCGAGGCCCTTGTTGAGGAAGGCCATCTCGCGCAGACGCTGGGCCAGGATGTCGAAGCTGTAGTCGATCGTCTCGAAGACCTCGCCGTCCGGCTTGAAGGTCACCATGGTCCCGCGTTTTTTCGTTTTGCCGGTGACTGTGAGCGGCGCGGTTGGCTTGCCCCGCTCGTACCGCTGCTCGAAGACCTGGCCGTCCTGCCAGATTTCCAGTTCGAGCCACTCCGCCAACGCGTTGACGACCGAGATGCCGACCCCGTGCAGGCCGCCGGAGACCTTGTAGGCTCCCTGCTCGAATTTGCCGCCGGCGTGCAGGACGGTGAGCGCGACCTCCGCCGCCGATTTCTTCTGCGTCGAGTGCATGCCCGTCGGGATGCCACGGCCGTTGTCCACGACCGTGACGCTCCCGTCGATGTGGATCGTCACCTCGATCGTTTCGCCGAACCCGGCCATGTGCTCGTCCACGCTGTTGTCCACGACTTCGTAGACGAGATGATGCAGCCCGTCGACGCCGGTGCTGCCGATGTACATGGCGGGACGCTTGCGGACGGCGTCGAGCCCCTCCAGCACCTTGATCTGGTCCGCGCCGTAGCTATCGGATGTCGATTGGGGCTGGCTGTCGTCGGCTATGTCTTTGTCGTCCTTGGCCATGCGTATTCCTTCGTCAGCCTTACACCTTCACCGGCATCACGACGCAGGTAAAACCGGTGTTGCCCGGCTCGCGAACCAGACAGGGGCTCAACGGCGCATCCATCTGCAGCGTGACGGACTCGCCGTCCACGATGCCCAGCACGTCCAGCAGGTACCGCGCGTTGAAGCCGGTCGTGAGCGACTCGCCTTTGTACTGGGCGGGTAATTCTTCCGTCGCCTCGCCGAAGTCCGGGTTGCTGGAGAACAGCGTGATTTTCCCGGACGAGAACGTCACCTTGACGGCGTTCGTCTTGTCTCTCGAAAGGACCGCCACGCGGCGCAGGGCGCCCTCCAGTTCGGGCTTGGAGGCGGTCACGCGCTTGTCCTGTTCCTTGTCCTTGGGAATGACCTGCTGATAGTTGGGATACGTCCCCTCCATGAGCCGCGAGGTCAACAGCAGGCCGCTCTTGCGGAAGATCATCAAATTTTTGGTAAAGCCGATCAGCGGCTCGCCGTCGCCCTCCTCGAGCAGGTGCCGCATTTCGAGCGCCGCCTTCTTCGGAATGATGGCCTTGATCTCCTTGGGGCCTTCCTTGCCGG
The DNA here is from genome assembly GCA_031413335.1 of Nitrospirota bacterium. Taxonomy (GTDB): domain Bacteria; phylum Nitrospirota; class Nitrospiria; order Nitrospirales; family Nitrospiraceae; genus 2-02-FULL-62-14. The sequence goes on along the minus strand of JANOEZ010000503.1, from coordinate 8,474 downwards.
CGGGCTGACTCGTTTCCTGATCGGCCACGGCCAGGCGGTGCCCGTCGGTCCCGACCAGCCGCAGTGTCGTCTTTTTATCCGAGACGGTCAGCGTGACGAGGAGGCCGTTGAGGATGTAGCGCGCGTCGTTGTCACCCACCGCGAAGAGCGTCTTTCGGATCAGATTGGCCAGTCCCGCTCCCGACAGCGGCGTCAGCCCCTCCCGCTCGATCGACGGCAAGGCCGGGTATTCGGTGCTGGGAAGGCCGACGATCTTGAACTGGCTCTTGCCCGATTGAATGGTCGCCCAATTATTGGCCCCGACGGTCAGGTCGATTTCGCCGCTCGGGAGCTCCTTGAGAATCTCGTACAGTTTGCGGGCAGAGAGGGTAATGGAGCCCGGCTCCTTCACGGTCGCCTTGTAGAGCCCGCGCATGCCCAGCTCCAGATCGGTCGCGATGATATCCACGCCGTCCGATTTGGCTTCCAGCAGGATGTTGGAGAGGATGGGCATTGTGTTGCGCTTCTCCACCACGCCCTGCACCCGCTGCAGACCGGTCAGCAATTCATCTCGCGCGATTCGTAACTTCATCGGTTCCTCTCCCTCTTCGTCCGCTCTGCTCGCCCCGAGCCTGCCAGGACAGGCGCTTTTCCATGGGGGCGCGCGTCAGCCCTTCGTGATCTGGTCCTTCAGGCTTTCCAACGTGGCGTTCAGCGTGCTGTCCGCGTCCTTGGCCTTGGTAATCTGCTTGCAGGCGTGGATGATCGTCGTGTGGTCCTTCCCGCCGAAGTGCCGTCCGATTTCCGGGAACGAGGAATCGGTGAGTTCCCGGCAGAGATACATGGCGATTTGCCGTGGATGCACCAGCGTCTTGCTCCGGCGCCGCGATTTCATCTCGGAGATTTTGACGTGGAACCGGGCGGCGACGATCTCCTCGATGTCGTCCATCGCGATGATTTTCTTCTTTTCGCCGATGAGGTCCCGCAACACGGTCTTGGCCATGTCCAGCCCGATGGGCTGGCCGGTGAGCGACGTGTAGGCGCCCAGCCTCACGAGCGATCCTTCCAACTCGCGGATGTTGTTCTTCATGTTCGCCGCCAGAAATTGAATGACGTCCTCCGGCAGCGCAATGCCTTCTTCGTCGGACTTTTTACGGAGAATGGCGATGCGCGTCTCCACGTCCGGCGGCTGCAGGTCCGCAATCAGGCCGCATCCGAACCGCGACTGCAGCCGCTCTTCGGTGTTCGCAATTTCCTTGGGGGAACGATCGCTCGACAGCACGATCTGCTTATGCGCCTCGTAGAGCGTGTTGAAGGTGTGGAAGAATTCCTCCTGGGTGCGCTCCTTGCCGGCAAGGAACTGGATGTCGTCGATCAGCAGCATGTCGATGTTCCGGAAGCGTTTCCTTAAATCCATCATCTTGTCGTAACGGATCGAATTGATCACTTCGTTCGTGAACTGCTCGGTCGTCACGTAGGCAATGCGGAGATCGGACGTTTCTGCAATGTGGTTGCCGATCGCGTTGAGCAGATGCGTCTTGCCGAGCCCCACGCCTCCGTACAGGAACAGCGGGTTGTAGGCCTTGGCCGGCGATTCCGCGACCGCCTGGCAGGCCGCATGCGCGAACTGGTTGCTGGCCCCCACCACGAAGTTTTTGAACGTGTATTTGGGGTTCATTGGGGACATGCGGCGCGCCCGGCTGGCCGGCACCACGCGCGCGGTTGACGCCCTACCCTCGGCTGCCTTCATTGTCGTTTTGTCCGTGGTGACAAACAACACAGTGAGTTCACGACCTCCCTGGGCAGCGGCAAGGGCCTCCGACATCAGTGCCTTGTGATGTTCTGTCAGCCACTGGCCGAAAAACTTATTCGGCACCTCAATCTTGGCCGTCTCCCCCTCTATCTCACGCAGGCGGGTTGGCGTAAACCATGTCTCAAAAATTTGTTTGGGGACCCTGCTCTCAATATACGCCAGAGCCTTATCCCAAACGGTGTCGCTTCCCATATCTAAAACCCTCCAGTACTCACAGACTTATCAACAGCTGTGGATAGAACTATTTTTATAATACCACTACATATTCTGGTCTAAACCAGCATTGTTATCAATATAGTGTGGTTTTGGTCTTATTTTTTACTGCCTTTCGCTTCGTCAAAAACTTGGTTTCATTTTAATCTATCCAGTCCTTGTCTTAAACCATACACAAGATATACAAATACCTTCCACTTCTCGTTAGACTTAATTCCTCTTCTTTCCACACAACATGACTCCTAGTTGAAGACCTGTAAGGCTTGACCAATAGCCCTCTATTCACATATTCACATCCACTACTCTTATCCGCTACGACTCCTACTCTTTCTCTTTCCTGCGTAAGCAATCTAGGATTAAGAGCTGTGGAGAATTATAAAACTGCCACTGTATCAGCCTTAAAAATCATCTCTACAAGTCCCTTATAAGACACGGAATGAAAGGGAGATGTCAGTTTCCGAGAAAGCACATCGTCAGAGAGGACAAAAACATGAGAAAAAGGAAGTGTCTGATGTTTCACACCCTCTTGGATAAGTACAACGGAAACATTTTCTTTAAAATCAGGTTGGGAAGGCAGTAAAGACAGACTCTCCAGACCTGGAGCCGTACGCACAATAAAAATGGCTTTATTCAATTCACGACCTTTAATAATCAAAAAATAAGCGTTCTATCAGCACCGGCAATAAGCGACTGCAAGCCTTCTTCTGTCAATTCACTCACCTTAAATTCAGGATCAAGGCCAAAGAGAGAGCCCGTACCAGAGAGTAAGGAAAAAGGAATTTGAAGATGTTTAAAAGAGGGAAGATACTTTTCCAATATCTCTCCATCCACAATGTCTTCCGTATCCTCCGAAATCAGCACAGGTGCCTGACCAAGCAGCACAACCGTCATGGGATTTTCCCCTGTGCTCAGCCCAAGAGCGATCCGGAGCGCTTCCACGGCACGATGAGTCTTCCGAGGATCCTCCCGAATGACGACCACGACACTAGGAGGCATGAGCCCTCAGTGATACCCACGTCAGTTAAAAGCTACAAAACGGTCGCAGCCAGTGATGATGTTCGACAAGACCACAAGGCCGCAGAGCGTCACTCCAGGGGCAAGCCTGTCCGTCGGAACACCATGCTGCTGACACCCATACGCACACACAAAAAACTTCGCTCCAGACCCGGATAATTCAACCAAGCGATCATCGTTCAGGCTTCGAACTCTTTCATCAATCAAGTATAAGTAGACGTCAATACTGGCCTTTATCGCCTCCTGACAGAGTCCGACCACCGTCGAAATATTGGGATGGGAAGGAGGTGTTGAAAGGAGTACGCCGAGCTTCTTTTTTTCCATCACAATTCAAAGGGAGATAGAAACAAGATAGTTAAGGAAAATCAATAACTTACAACGATTCAGGATGGTGCAGAAGAGTACCCTTCTTGAAGTGAAAAAGTCAACAGAAAAAATAGACAGATTTTATGATGGTTTCAGGCGGGACAGAATGTTTGTTGCTGCTGAGGAGAGAGAAAATTCAACCTGCTCCCTGGAGGTCATGTCGCGGACGAGAGCAAGATTCTTTGCCGCCTCATCATCTCCAACGATGACCGTCAGTGAGGCTCCAAGGCGGTCAGCCTGTTTCATATGAGCCTTAAGAGTGGACGCCCGATGATCGGTATCGGCCTGAACGCCAAGCGCCCTCAGTTCGTATAACACGCGCCGGCCGGCTGGCACACCCTGAGGCCCGAAGGAGGCGACATAGACGAACTTCGGCTGTGCCGGGCGCGCCGTCCCCGGCAGGGCCAGCACCGTCCGTTCCAATCCCACGGCAAATCCCACCGCCGGAGTGTTGGGCCCCCCCAATGTTTCCACGAGACCGTCATAGCGCCCGCCCGCGCCGACAGCGTTCTGCGCGCCGAGATGGCTGCAGGTCACTTCGAAGGTCGTCAGCGTGTAATAGTCCAATCCGCGCACGAGCCTGGGATTGAGCGTGAATGGAATGGCGAGCGCCTTCAGTCCGGCGAGCACGGCGTCGAAATGCGTATGCGCATGTGGCGACAGATGATCGGTCAGCTTGGGCGCGCCTTCCGTCGCGGTCCGGCACTCCGGCACCTTGCAATCCAGGACGCGCAACGGGTTCACGGCCATGCGGCGTCGGCAATTCTGGCAGAGCGTCTCTTCCCGCTTCGTCAGAAAGTCCAGCAACGCGGCCTTGTACGCCGGGCGATCGCCGGCTTCGCCCAGGCTGTTGATCTCGAGCGTCAGATCGGGGAGGCCCAGCGCCGCAAAGAACCCCCAGAGCAGCGCGATGACTTCAATGTCCGCCGCCGGCTCCGCGCAGCCAAAGGCTTCCACGCCGAATTGATGAAATTGCCGTAGCCGGCCGGCCTGCGGGCGCTCGTGGCGGAACATGGGGCCGAAATAGTAGAGCTTCTGCGAAATCGGGGAGGCGCTCAGGTTATGTTCGATGTAGGCGCGGACCGCGCCGGCCGTGGCTTCGGGACGGAGCGTGAGCGAGGAGCCGTCCCGATCCTGGAACGTGTAGATTTCCTTCTCGACGATGTCCGTGCTCGCGCCGATGCTCCGCGCGAACAGCTCCGTCGATTCGAAAACCGGGACGCGAATCTCGCGGAAACCGTAGACCTCGGCCAAGCGACGAGCCTCGGCTTCGATGAGCTGCCACCGGCCGACTTCGTCCGGTAGGATATCCTTCACGCCTTTGATGCCGCGAATCATGGCGCGACTATAACGGCGGGTCTGGGGCAAGTCAACGCGACCGGATCGGGCGTCTTGCGCCGTCGAAGAGGCAGAGGTATAGTGCGGGCACATTCTGATGTATGGATTCTTTTTTGTCGTAAAGTCTGAGGACTTTAAGACTTTCGACTCGATAGACTTTCAGACGAGGTTGCATGAGTTCTGACGGTCCCCAGCGTCGCGTCGTGGCCGTTGCGCCCCTGCCGCCGGAGAAATCGGCCTATGCGCTCGCGCGCTACAGCCGCTCGAAGGATTCCATCGAAGACAGTCTGCGATGGGTCCATGCGCATTCGTCGGAGAAATTCTGGGAGCAATTCTACTTTGCCTATGGCCACGCTTCGATCGCCGACCTAGGCCACGTCATCATCTGCTTCGAGCATATCTCGGAGCTGGCGGCGATCCGCCTGGAGGACGAGCCACTTTGGGACGGGCAGGCCAAGTCCAGCCGGTATCAGAATTTCGGCCCCAGCGGCTGCTACGTGCCGGATGCGATCCGCGGGTCCGAAACGGAAGCGAACTATCGCGGCATTCTCAGCAGCCTCTTCTCCTGCTATTCGCTGCTTCACGATCCGCTGAAGCAGTTCATCGCCGGAAAAAATCCGCGGCCGTCGGACATGAAGGAAGGCGACTACGACCGCACGATCGCCGCACGCGCCTTCGACGTCACGCGCTATCTGCTCCCGTTGGCGGTGCGCACGAACGTCGGTCAGGTCGTCAGCATCCGCACGCTGGAGAAACAAATCACGCGTCTCCTCTCGTCGCAACTGCCGGAGTTGCGGGGGATCGGCGACGATCTGAAAGAGTCCTGCCAGCGCCCGCCCATGAACATCTGGGGCGAGTTGTCGGGACAGACTGGCCCAGTCGATCCGCTGGCGCCCACGCTGGCCCGCCATGCGAAAGCCAATCCGTATCAAACGGAGGTCTATGCCGATCTCGCAAGGCATGCCCGCGAAGTGCTCAGGGGCACCGGGCTGGATGCACCGGGCTCGTGGGGGAAGGAAGAGGCGGTCGACTTGATCGACGCGCATCATCCGCTCGATGAACTGGCTGCGACGCTTCTCTACCGGGCAAGCCAGGCGCCCTATCGGAAGATCCTCGCCGTCGTGCAGGACTGGTCGGAGAAACAAAAACAGGACACGATCGAAGTCGGCCTGCGCAAGCGCGGCCCCTACGACGAGCTGATCAAGGAATTCCGCAGCGGCTACGCCTTCACATTCGACATCCTCATGGACATCGGTGGCTGGCGCGACATGCACCGGCATCGCCGTTGCCAGCAGGTGCAGCAGAATTTCACGACGGTGCATGGGTACGACGTCCCGCCGGCGCTGAGCGAGGCAGGATTGGAACGGGACTACCGGTCCGCGATGGATGCGGTGAAGTCGGACATCGAGCAACTCCGGAAGACCAACCAGGAAGCGGCGCTCTACGCCATCCCATTCGGCTTCAAGGTCCGCTGCCTCTTCAAAATGGATTACGCCGAGGCGGAATACCTCTCCAAGCTGCGCTCCGGCGTCAAAGGCCACTGGTCCTACCGCACTGTCGCGTGGCAGATGAAACAGACACTCACCGCACGCCATCCCTATCTGGGAGGGCTCATCGCCGCCACTCCTCCGGATGAAGAAGACAACCTGACCCGGTAGTTGCACATGGCCGAGTCTACCGATCACATCGAAGCCGCCATTGTGAGCGGAGACTGGACGGGAGTCTTTCGGGAAGCCTCGGTCTGGTCGCAGGCCCTGGTGCGAACCAAACACAAAGACCCCCGCGCGGCCTTCGCGCTCAACATCGTTCATTTGATTCGCGGCGAGTTCGCGGCGGCTTGGAAAATTCACGCGCAAGCGCTCCAGGAACCGGACGATCTCGCGAAGGTCCGCGAGTGGGTCGAGGCCCTGGCGGCGACGCATCCGGAGCAGGGCCACGTCCATCTGGTTCTGGGGCTGTTCCTCGCGCAGGCAGGGCAATCCGAGCAGTCGGTCGAGCATTACAAAAAAGCCATTGCGCTCGCCCCGCAGTCGCCCTATCCGCATTTCTTTCTGGCACAGATTCATGAGCGTGCCGAGCGGCCCGAGATGGCGATCAAAGCCTACCGCGAGGCCGTCAAGCTCGATCCGGCCTATGCGCCTGCCCGTACGAACCTGGGTGCGGTCTATCAGGAACAGGGCAGTCTGGAAATGGCGATCCCGCAATTTCGGGAAGTAATCAAGCTGAATCCTGACGACGCCGTGGCGCATGCCAACCTTGCCTGCGCGCTGGCCGAACAGGGCAAGCAGGAACCGGCGCTGAAGGAATATCAGGAAGCGCTCCGGCTGAACCCGAACGATGCCGAGGTCCGCTTCGCGCTGGGCGGAATCTATGAAACGCGCAACCGGCTGGACCTGGCAGTGAAGGAATACGAGGCGGCGATCCAGGCTAATTCTAACTTTTCGCCGGCGCACACGGCGCTCGGGTGGATCGCCCTCAACAGGGGCCACAAACATGAGGCCATGGAAGCCTTCAACCACGCGCTGAAGGTCAACGCGGAGGACGCCAGCGCCCACTTCGGCGTGGGGCGGGTTTATGCGGAGCGGGGCAAGGGCACCCTCGCGATGGAGAATTTTACGAAGGCGCTCAAGCTCGAGAAAAACGAGTCCAAGAGGAGCGCCATCATGAGCTACCTGTATAGCATCGGCAAAACCTGGGATACATAATAAGCGGAGGCAAGCGCGGGATGCCTCCGTCGCGAGACTGGCGAGACTCGCGCGAAATGCTCGAAAGGCAGGATTATCTTCCGAGTCACGCTTTTCCCGCCCGTCGCGCGTTTCTCGCGTTATAGGTTGCGGATGGCGCCTTGGAGGATCGTGACTTGCGTATGCGGGTCGCCGTTGGTCTTGAGCTCGGTGCGGATCTGTTCTTTGAGATAAGAGGAGTAGCCTATTTTTTCGACAAGAACTTCGAGAAAACGTTCGGCCGGCAGGAGGGCCTGACCCTTCAGCGCGTCGAGCGTCTCATCGCTCACCGGCACGTAGGTGGCGCCGATGTGCAGCACGATGTTGTAGTGGCGGTCGGTGCCGATCCGCTCGAACCGCAGGCCCTTTTCGTTCACGGCAACCCTCCTGAAGCGGGCACATTGTAGTGAATCGAGGCTCGGAAGACAAGGGCATGAAACACGCTGAACGATGGGCCGATCCAGCCATCCTCCGCTGGAATCAGCTCTTGCTCGACAGTTTTCGCCGCTGGCTGGGGCGCGATCTGATTGAGCGGAAGGGGAGTCCGGAGGAGCAGGCCAAGACGCTCTACCAGGCGCCATTCGTGGTTGTGTCGCACGGAATGGAAGCGGACCCCATCCTCAAGTATGGCAACAAAGCGGCCTTAGACCTGTGGGAGATGGATTGGGAGCGGCTTACAAAAACGCCGTCACGGCTGACGACCGAGCCGGGGAACCAGGCCGAACGGACTCGGATGCTGGCGCAAGCCCAGGAAAAAGGTTTCATTGATGATTACAAGGGCGTGCGGATATCCGGAACAGGGAAACGGTTTCAGGTCGAGCAGGCGATCGTCTGGAACGTGGTGGGGGCTGAGGGAGAACAGCTTGGCCAGGCAGCGACATTTTCCAGTTGGAAGTTCCTGCCCGCAACGTCTATAAAGTCCTGATGTCTCTCAAGTCTTCAAGTCGGGCCATGAGACTTTATGACCTTATGGACTTGACGACTTTGCGCCGCCGCGATCACCGGCACCACCGTGTACGTGGACAACG
>JANOEZ010000502.1:0-1091 GCA_031413335.1 Nitrospirota bacterium | reverse complement strand
CGCGCATGGTCCGCGGATTTCCGGCATCCTGGCGATGCCGGGGATCATCGTGCCGTGGAACATCCGCAAGACGGCGCGCTGAGGCGTCAGCGCGGCGCCGCGGCCTGCACGTTCGGTCGGAACAGCGCCCGCCGACCGCATCTCGCTCACCAGCCGACTCGTCGGAGCGTGACCGGCGGGGCCTTCGGCTGGCTGAGGCGGCTGTTCCGCCCGTCGCGCAGGCGCGACAACGCAGCCGGTGCCGTGCGTCGGATTTTGATGAGACCGGGGCAAGCGCGGCGATCGGGCAGACGCGGCCAGCCAGGCTGGCACCTGCCCGTCCAGACCCGGAGGGACCAAAGAGAATCAGGATGTCCGGCGGGTCCAGCGACAGCCCGAATCGGACCTCCATCTGCAGTCGGCCCGGAAACGACTTCGCAATGTCCACGATCATTTCTGCGGCCATACCGCCCATACCTTTCGATTCATCGCGTACACGGACAATAAAATTAGGTACGACACGGCCAACAGGAACAAGGCGGTCTTGGCCGCGCCGGCATAGTTCAACGCCTGCACTTCGTCATAAATATCAATGGACACCGTGCGCGTCACACCCTCGATATTCCCGCCGACCATCAAGACGACTCCGAATTCTCCCAGCGTGTGCGCAAAGCTCAGGACAAACCCTGTCACCACCCCCGCCACGGACATGGGAAGAATGAGTTTTGCAAACGTCCCGATGCGGGATACGCCGAGCGTCCAGGACGCTTCAATCAAACGACGGTCGACCTGATCGAAGGCCGCGGCAAACGGTTGGACAGCAAACGGCAGGCTGTATAACACGGAAGCAATCAGCAGTCCGTCAAAGGTAAACGGGAGCGGATGGCCGACAAGATCAGTGTAGAGCCGCCCGATAGGGCTGTGCGGCCCGATCGCCACCAGAATGTAAAACCCCAACACCGTGGGAGGGAGTACCAGTGGAAGCGCCACCACCGATTCGACCAGAAATTTCCAGCGCCAGCGAGAGAAGCTTACCCAATAGGCGATGGGCAGGCCGATCACCACCAGCGCCATCGCGGTCAACGCGGCCAGCTTGAATGTCACGCCGATCG
>JANOEZ010000501.1:0-4267 GCA_031413335.1 Nitrospirota bacterium | reverse complement strand
GCTTCCAGCGTGTTGTGCTCGCAGCACGACGTACATGCGCGCTATGGCGGGGTCGTGCCCGAGCTGGCCGCCCGGCGTCACATTGAAACGGTGGACACGATTGCCGCAGAGGCCCTTCGCAAGGCAGCGATGACCTGGGCCGACATCCAGGCCGTCGCCGTGACGAACGGCCCGGGGCTGGCCGGCGCGCTGCTGGTCGGGGTCAGCTTCGGTAAGGCGCTAGCCTACGCGCTCCGCGTCCCGTTGATCGCCGTCAACCATCTCGAGGGGCACATTGCGTCAGCCTGGATCGACCAACCGGACTTCCCAACCCCGTGCGTCGTCCTCATCGTCTCCGGCGGGCACACCCATCTCTATCTTGTCGAGGATGACGGCGCGTTACAGCTCCTCGGAAAAACACTGGACGATGCCGCCGGCGAAGCCTTCGACAAGGCGGCCAAAATCCTGGGGCTCGGCTTCCCTGGCGGGCCGGCAATCGACCGGCTGGCTCAAACCGGCTGCGCCACCGCCGTGAAGTTTCCACGCCCATTCTTGAAACCGGGCAGCCTGGATTTCAGTTTCAGTGGTCTTAAGACGGCCTTGCTGTATGACTGGCAGGATCGCAGTCAGCCGGCACGGCAGAATACCCTCGCCGACGTCGCTGCCGGCTACCAGGAGGCGATTGTCGATGTGCTCGTCGAAAAGGCGTTCCGCGCAGTGCGCCGCCACCGCGTACGCGCACTGGCCGTCGTGGGCGGCGTCTCGGCCAATTCCAGGCTGCGTACTCGGCTCACGGCCCGTGCCGCTGAAACCGGCATCCAACTGGCGCTGCCGTCGCTGACGCTCTGCACTGATAATGCGGCGATGATCGCCGCCGCAGGTCAGCGGGCCTTCCGGCAGGGCCGCCTCTCGGCGTGGGACCTGGAGGCCTCGGCCGATCTCCCACTGTCAACTGTCACCGATCCTCAACCGCTGCGCACCGCCAGGCCGGCATAAGGAGAGCGTAAGATTCCAACCATCCACGGCTACACCAACGGCTTGAAAGCCAGCCACCTCCTCAAGCTGGAACATTTATATCGGCGCCGTGTTCCGGTCACCGCCATCATCAGCTCCGAACTGGCCAGGTCCAGCAGCGAACTGTCCCACGAAATCAGGCGTGAAATCGGACTGCTGATCAACCGGCGCGGCGCGGTCGAATATGTCTGCGTCGGACAGGGGCGCGACATGACCCTTCCAGACTTGTCGCGATTCCGTTCCGGCCTTCGTTCACTGCGGGGTCTCCGCCTGGTGCGGATCTATCTGCACAACGAACCGCTCACGCAACAGGATTTGACCACGCTGGCACTGCTGCGGCTCGATCTGGTTGCGGCAGTCGGGGTCGGACCGAGCGGGCTGCCAGCCGACATGTCGGTGGCCCACATCGTTCCCTCGAACAAGCAGGGCCGCCTGTACGCCGTGCTCACGGCCAGACCGTTTCACGCCTGGAATCTGGACTGTCTGTCGTTGATCGAATCCGTTGAATCGGATCTGGCGGATACCAGAACCGGACACGACGTGTCCCATGCGACAGAAGGGGCAATTCTGATCAGCGCATCGTCCGCCAGCCGGACGGTGCAGGAAGACCGCATGGAGGAGTTGATCGAGCTGGCGCGCTCGAGCGATTTGTCCATCCTGGACACGGTCATTCAGCGCTGCCAGGCCATCAATCCCAAATACCTCATGGGAAGCGGCAAGCTCAAAGATGTCATCATGAAGGCGCTGCAAAAGGGCGCCGACTTATTGGTGTTCGATCAGGATCTGACGCCGGCCCAGGCACGCGCCATTGCGGATGTGACCGAAATGAAGGTCATCGACCGGACACAACTGATTCTCGATATCTTCGCCAGGCGGGCGCACAGCCGGGAGGGAAAAATCCAGGTCGAGCTCGCCCAGCTGCGCTATCTGCTGCCCAGGCTGTCCGGAGCCGGCACGTCGCTGTCCCGGCTTGGCGGCGGCATCGGCGGGCGCGGCCCCGGTGAAACGAAGCTGGAAACAGACCGGCGGCGCGTCCGAGACCGGATCGCCCATTTGGAACGTGAGCTGGAAGCCTTTGGCCGCCACCGCGATCAGCGACGGGCCCGCCGCTTCCGCCACAAGATCCCGACCATTTCCATCGTCGGCTATACCAACGCCGGAAAATCCACGCTGCTGAATGCGCTGACGGGCAGCCAGGTGTCGACCGAAGATCGTCCCTTCGAAACGCTCGACACCTCCAGCCGGCGCCTGCGGTTTCCACGCGATCGTGCGGTCATCATCACGGACACGGTCGGATTCATCCGCGACCTGCCCAAAGCGCTGGTGGGCGCCTTCATGGCAACCCTGGAGGAACTGCGCGATGCCGACCTGCTCCTGCACGTGATCGACGCCAGCAGCCCACGGCTCGATGCCCAGATCGACGCCGTCGAAAAGATCCTGGGCGAACTCGACCTGTCGCACATTCCACGCATTCGCGCGCTCAACAAATGCGACAAGTTGACGCCGGACGACATTGCCGGTCTCTGCCGGCACTACGGAGCCATGGCCATCTCCGCCGTCACACCGAACACCCTGACGCCGCTGGTCAAAACCCTCTCCGACACCTTGATCGAGCATGCCGCCCAGTCGTCGGTCGCCTCCGGACTGTCCAGCACGGCGGCTCGTGTCGTGTGATCCATGCCGGTCGCGCATCGTCAGAAACAGTCCGTCATGACCCGTGCGCAGGCCGGCCGCATTTTCAACATGTTGAAACGGACCACGCCGGTTCCGCGCGTCGAGTTGCAGCACCGGACGGCCCTGCAACTGCTGATCGCGACCATCCTGTCGGCCCAATGCACGGACCAGCGTGTCAACCAGGTCACACCCGCGCTGTTTCGACGCTACCGGACCGCCGGCGACTACGCCACTGCCGATCCATCGGAATTGGAACACCTGATCAAATCCACTGGATTTTATAAGAGTAAAACAAAGAATATCATCGGGTGTTGCCGGACCTTGCTCGACCGCTTCAGCGGAGACGTCCCCGATACCATGGACGCGCTGGTCACGCTGCCTGGTGTCGGAAGAAAAACGGCCAACGTGGTGCTCGGCAATCATTTTGGAAAACCGGCGCTGATCGTGGATACGCATGTGAAACGCGTGTCCAAGCGGCTTGGACTCACCGCCAGCGACGACCCGGACCGGATCGAAGAGGACTTGCAGCGATGGCTGCCGCCGGACGAGTGGACCGTCGGCTCGCAACGAGTTCTCTTGCACGGCCGCTACGTGTGCCTGGCGCGGACGCCGAAGTGTCGTGAATGCGGTCTTTACAATCTGTGCCGATGGAAGGAAAAACACCCACGATGATTCGAAGCATGACAGGCTATGGGCGGCGCCAGGCTCCCTGGGCCGGAGGCGCAGTCACCATCGAAGTGCGATCCGTCAATCACCGCTTCTGCGAGATCGCCATGCGTCTCCCGCGTGGCATGGCGTCGCTCGAAGACGGCCTGAAAGAACTCCTGCAACGTCGCTGCACACGAGGGCGAATCGACTTGACGGTCTCCCTGACTGGCGGACGGGACACACGCAGGACCGTCACCCTGGACCGTCAGTTGGCCAAACAATACCACCGGCTGCTCGATCAACTCCGGCGGGAGTTCCACCTTGCCGGTTCGATCGATCTCGCCATGCTGGCCGGCCTTCGCGACCTTCTTGTCGTCACCGAAGAGCCGGTCAGCGACAAGTCGTTGCAGACACTGATCACACGGCTGGCCACCGGCGCCGTCACCGACCTGGACCGGATGCGCCAGCGGGAGGGAAAGGCGCTCGCCGCCCACCTCACCGGCTTGCTGGCGGGCATCGAGAAGGAGCTGGCACAGATTGCCACGCGAATTCCGCAGGCGGTACAGGAGCACTACGCCCGCATGAAAGGACGCATCGAGAAGCTGCTTGAACCGGGACGGGCCGATACGGGCCGGCTGGAACAGGAGCTGGCGGCCTTTGCCGACCGGAGCGACGTCAGCGAAGAGCAGACGCGGCTGCGCTCGCACCTCCAGCAATTTCGGGACACGATGAAGAGCCCGGACTCCATCGGCAAGACGCTGGACTTTCTGCTGCAGGAAATGGGACGCGAAACCAATACCATCGGCTCCAAGGCGAACGATGCCCAGATTGCCGGTCATGTCGTGCGAATCAAAGGAGAACTGGAAAAGCTTCGCGAACAAGTGCTAAATATTCAGTAGTCGGAAAGTGGCAAGGGGAGGGGGCGGTCTACGCATCATGGCAATCGAGCGGC
>JANOEZ010000500.1:0-7267 GCA_031413335.1 Nitrospirota bacterium | reverse complement strand
AACGGAAGGACGCTGCACCCGCGCTGGATGCAGCCGATGAGCTGAAGCGGTTGACACAGTTTTTTTATAACGTGATCTATGTATCGTGGTCGCCCAACGACGCAGGTGCCCCGATTGGCGGGAAGAAAGACGTGCGCGAGTGGCTTGCACAGCACAAGTTCCCAAGCGGGCTCTCGATGGCGGTCAGCCCGGGCGAGCAAGCCTTGGCCGCCAAGATCGATCAGTTGCGGGCCGATGGCTGGACCAACGTCAAAGCAGGTATCGGCAAGAGCCGGGCCTTCGCCGAAGTCCTGGTTGCGCATCGGATGGAGGTGGTCCTTGTGCCGGAGCCGGACAAAGGCGAGGTGCCGAAGAAGGCCAAGGCGGTGAAAGAGTGGAAAGAGGTCAGAAAGAAACTGTAGCGTCTGTAGGCTTTGTGTTTTTTCTTCGGTTCTTATAAGATAATGACAATCATCCTTCCTTAATTAGAGGCCTCAGCTCGTGAAGGCCAAAACCACGTTTCACTGCCAATCCTGCGGGTATTCCTCGCCTCGGTGGGTCGGCCGCTGCCCGGACTGCGGCGGCTGGAACAGTATGAAAGAAGAGCGGCTTCCGGCAACCGGCAAGGGCCGGCCTCCTGCCATTGGCGGGCTGACCTCCAAAGCCACTCCAATCAATGACATCGAGATGGTCGGGGAGCATCGGATTGTGACCGGCATCGGTGAATTCGACCGGGTGCTGGGTGGCGGGGTCGTTCCCGGTTCGGTCGTGCTCATCGGCGGCGATCCGGGTATCGGCAAAACGACGTTGCTGCTGCAAGTTCTTCCGCGGTTGGCTGCCAAGGGCGACTCTGTGCTCTACGTGTCGGGCGAGGAATCGCCCCGGCAGATCAAAATGCGCAGCCAGCGGCTGAGCATTGAAAGCGACGGGCTGTTGATCCTGGCCGAAACCTCGCTCCAGGAAATTCTCAAGGCGGTGCAGGAACTCACGCCGACCGCGATCGTGGTGGACTCGATTCAGACGGTCTACACGGATGAGCTCACGTCGGCGCCGGGCAGTATCAGCCAGGTGCAGGAAGTGGCCGGGAAGCTCATGTGGCTCGCGAAGCGAACCGGCGTACCGGTCTTCATCATCGGCCACGTGACGAAGGAAGGGGCCATCGCCGGCCCCAGACTGCTCGAGCACATCGTGGACACGGTGCTGTATTTCGAGGGTGACAAGGGCCATTCCTATCGCATTCTCCGCGCGGTCAAGAATCGCTTTGGTTCGACCAACGAGATCGGCGTCTTCGAAATGAAGGACACGGGACTGGAAGAGGTGGCGAATCCGTCCGAGTTGTTCCTGGCGGAGCGTCCGCAGAAGAGCACCGGATCGGTGGTGGTGTCCAGCCTGGAGGGCACGCGGCCGATTCTGGTGGAATTGCAGGCGCTGGTATCGCCGACCAACTATGCGATGCCGAAGCGGATGGCGAACGGGGTCGAGTTGAACCGCATCTCGCTTCTGCTGGCGGTGATGGAAAAACGGTTGGGCATGCATCTCTCCGGGCAGGATGTCTACATTAATGTGGTGGGCGGCATGACGATCGACGAGCCGGCGATCGATCTGGGCATTGTGGCGGCTGTGACGTCCAGCCTGCGCGAGCGGCCGATCGATCGTCAGACCATTGTGTTCGGCGAAGTCGGATTGGGCGGGGAGGTTCGAGCGATCAGTCAGGCGGAATTGCGGTTGAAGGAAGCGATCAAGATGGGATTCCGCCGCTGTCTGCTGCCGGAACGGAACCTGGCGAAGCTGGATCCGGTGAAGGGTGTCGAGTTGATCGGTATCCGTGAAGTGGGCGACGCACTGGACGCTATCTTTGTATGAAGCTCAGGACCTGTTACCTTGTACTGTTCACTTTGTACTCATTGCAGGGCTGTGCCTGGTTTCAGCAGGTCCCGGAGATCCCACTCAAAGAGGCGACAGCCGAGCAGTTGACGGGACAGTTGCAGGAGCGTGAGGCGGCCATCCAGACGATGAAGGGGTTGTTCAGGGCGCAGGTTTCAGGTTCCGTGATCTCCATTGCGCAACGCGTCGAGGGGGCCATGTATTACCGCCGGCCCGAAGCGCTGCGGCTGCAGGGGTTCAATCAGCTGGGCGGCAAGCTGTTCGAGTTCAGTCAGAATAGAACGCATTACCGGCTCGACCTGCCGACTGAGGGAAAACGATTTGCCGGATCGCTTGAGGAATTACCACAGGCCAAAATCGGCCGACTGCTCCAATTGAGCCGTTGGGCTGTCGGCGGCGTGGTTGGCGGTGACACGTCAGGGAGCGGCTCTCGGACAACACTTGCCGAAGACGGTAACCGCTATCGGTTGGATGTCTTTCAGCTGTCGCCTGGAGGCCGGTTGCTTCGGAGGCTCTGGTTCGACCGCCGGTCGCTGCAGGTGGTGGAGGAGGAGCAACTGCGCGCCAATGGCGAGGTGGAGGCGTCGATGACGTTCGAGGACTATCGAAGCATACCGGCGGCCGGAGGTTCCGAGAGCGCCACATGGATGCCGTTCAAGGTGACCATTGTCGACCGGGTCGCCTCAGGCTCGGTGGTCCTGACGTTTCACGAGATCGTGTTGAATCCGGCGCTCAAGCCGGACGAGCTTGGCCTTGCCGCCTGGCTGGAGAAACAGTCGCATGCGAATCCTGGCAGTTGAGACCGCCACGTCATGGCAGAGTGTCGCCATTGTGGATGGCGATGTGGTTGTGGCCCGCGTGGACGAAGATGCATCCGGGTCTCACGCCAGGATGCTCGTGCCGGCGATCGATCGCGTGCTGACGTCCTGCAGAATGGCGCTGTCCGATCTGGACAGTCTGGCGGTTTCGATCGGGCCCGGCTCGTTCACGGGATTGCGCGTCGGACTGGCTACGATGTTGGGGTTTCGTTCGGTGACGGGCCTGCCGCTGGCCGCGGTGCCGACGTTGGAAGCGATGGCCTGGAATCTGCGCGGAGCAGAAGGGCTGCTTTGCCCGGTGTTTCGGGCGCGGACCGGCGAGGTCTATTGGGCGCAGTATCGGTGGCTGCCGGACGGTTTGCTCAAGCAGGAGCAGGAGGAACGGGCCGGAACACTCGATGCGATGGCGCGATCGCTGTCTGGTCCGGTGACGATCTTCGGCGATGGCTGGCTGCTGCATCAGAAAGAATTACGCCGATTGTTCGAGGAGCAGGCAGTCGATGTGCGTGATGTCTCGCCCGATGGCATCCATCATCCGTCCGCTGTCAGCGTCGGGTTTGCAGGTCTCGCGCGGCTTCAGCGCGGTGGTGCAGCCGGGCAGGGCCTGTCTCCATTGTATGTGCAGCGCGCGGAGGCTGAGGTCGTATGGGAGCGGAAGGGAACGGTTTCCCCGCTGGCCAAAGCGCGACGGCAGCCGTCCAGGCGAAAGGCGCGGGCTGCGTCATGACGGTGAAGACGTCGCAGGCAGGCGGCTTGTCCATGGAGCGGGCGACGGCGCAGGATCTTGATCGTATCCTGAGCATCGAGCAGGCCTCCTTTGCGACGCCGTGGACGCGCAAGATGTTCGAGGTCGAGTTGGGACAGAACCCATTCGGGCGTCTGTATGTCGCCCGGCCGTCCGGGGATCAGGGAGAGCAGAGCGGTTTTATCGGGTATGTCTGCTTCTGGGTGGTCTTCGAAGAATTTCGGCTCATGACGCTAGCCGTGGAGCCGTCTGCGCGCCGGCGCGGTTTCGGGCGCGCGCTGTTGCGGCATGCCATGGGACTGGGGCGCGCGCAGGGCGCCTCGAAGGCGTTGCTGGAGGTGCGCGCATCGAATGCCGCGGCGTTGCAACTCTATGCGCAGGAAGGGTTTCAACAGGTGGCGGTCCGGGCGCGCTATTATACACATCCAGTGGAAGATGCGGTCTTAATGGAACGGGAGTTATCTGTTGATGGGGTTTGAGGCCTGTGCCTTTATACAAAGGAGGGACCCATGCTGACTGATGAGCGGATTGCCGAGTTGTTGCGTGCCTCCAGTTTCGATTTTCAGCAGGTCGAGTCGGCTCACCATCGTCTGGATGCGGAGCTGGCCGAATTACACAAGCGACACGTGCTGACGCCGCAGGAAGAAGTGCAGGTGAAGCAGATGCACAAAGAGAAGCTGGCCAAGAAGGACGCGATGGTGAAATTGATTCGCGCGTATCGGGACCAGCAGGCGCATTCGACCACGCACTAGCGCACGTGGTCTCTGCACCATGACGAGGGGATGACTGTCGTGCTCCCGCCGCTGGCCGGACATATCAGCGCAATCAAGCGTCGTCTGATGATCATCGCGGTGACGATGGCGGGCGCGTTCGCAGTGGCGTTCGCCTATTCCACCGAGTTGATCGAATGGTTTAAGCGACCGTTCACCGACGATCTCATTTTCTACGGTCCGACCGAAGCGTTGTTCGCGTCCATCAAGATCTCACTCCTGGCCGGGATCGTGCTGAGCCTTCCGGTCATTCTGTATCAATGCTGGAAGTTCATCGAGCCGGCGCTGCTGCCGCGCGAGCAACGCTGGGCCATTCCGCTGTTCTGTCTGGCGGCCGCGTTTTTCGCGTTGGGGCTGACGTTCTGCAATCTGGTGATCCTGCCGTTGGTCATCAAATTCTTCGTCAGTTTTGGGATGGACCGTGCGTTGACGCCTCAGATGGCCGTCGGCATCTACGTGGACTTCAACGTGAAGTTTCTCCTGATTTTCGGATTTGCGTTCGAGCTGCCGCTGGTGTTGACGTTGTTGGCCAGGGCCGGGGTGGTCTCCGTGGACGTGCTCAGCCGGTACCGGCGGCATGCCATCATGGCGGCGGTGATTCTGTCGGCGGTCATTACGCCGGATGCCACGTTGTTTACGATGCTGCTCATGGCAGTTCCGCTCATTATTCTCTACGAGATCGGGATTATCGGGGCCCGGATATTCGGCAGAAAGCCGACGCCAGGCGAAGACGAGATGGATGACAGCCATCTTGACGGGCTGGTGCCAACCGGGACGGCGGGAAAACGACTCAAGTGAAAAGTAAAAAGTTAAAAGTACAAGGTGGGACGATCCGCGCGTTCGCCTTGTTGCTTTTTACTTTTGCCCTGTCGGCGATGCCAGTGTCGGCGGCGCAACTGTCCGCTGAGAAACATCCCGGGTTGCCATCCAGTCCGGACCTGCATGCGGCTCCCAGTATTCAGGCGATGGCGGTGGCGAAGGATCGGACCGTCTATGCTGGTTCCTTTGGCATGGGGATTTTTCGCAGCGAGACGATCGGGAAATCCTGGGCGCCGATCAATACGGGCCTGAGCGATCGGTTTATCCTGTGCCTGGCCGTGGCGAACGACGGAACCGTGTATGCCGGCACGCTGCACGGAGGTGTGTTCCGGACGAAAGACGGAGGCCGGAACTGGCAGGCGATCAATCATGGACTGTCCAGGGGACAGGTCAAAACATTGCTGATTGCGCACGGCGCCGTCTATGCCGGTACGGGCGGAGGGGTCTACCGCCTTGCGGAAGGCGATGCGGGCTGGACGATCGTGACGAAGGGACTGGATGAAACGGTCGTCCATGCGCTGGTGCTGACGGACGACCATACGCTCTTCGCCGGAACGGCGGCGAAGGGGGTGCAGCGGTTCAAGGCCAACGGGTCGGAGTGGTCGCGGATGTCTGCGCAGGGCTTGAAAGATCATGAGGGGCTGATCGAAAATTTCATCCGGGTCCTGGTGGCAGCCAAGGGCCGGACGCTCTATGCGGGGACCTTCGACGGCGGGGTGTTCCGGAGCGACGATGGCGGCGAAACCTGGCGGCCGATCAGCCGGGCGTTGCCGAACGACTCCATCCGGGGTATTGTCGTCGGGCCGCGCGGGCTCGTCGTGGCGACAGGACGCGGAATTTTCAGAAGCCTCGACGACGGCAGGCAATGGATGCCGCTGAACGCGGGGCTGACGGAACTGTCGGTGCAGGCGCTCACCCAGACCGGCGACGGCGTGTTCTACGCCGGGACGAGCGCCGGCGCGTTTCGCAGCGATGACGAGGGGCAGCACTGGGTGAATATCAGCGAGGGACTGGTCGAGCAATCATCCGGCACGGATCACTAGGAAAGGACATCATGGCCGACATGGACGGGAAGACGCGCGCGACGATTACGATCACCAGCAAGGGGGAGGCGTGGGGCGAGATCGTCCTGCAGTTCTATCCCGATGTGGCGCCCAACCACGTGAAGAATTTTCTCGATCTGGCCGGGAAGAAATTCTACGACGGCACGACCTTCCACCGGGTGATCCCGGGTTTCATGATCCAGGGAGGAGATCCCAACAGCAAGAATCCTGACCGGGCATCTCATGGCATGGGCGGGCCCGGTCACAAGGTCAAGGCCGAATTCAACAGCAAGCCGCACAAGCGGGGCGTGGTGTCCATGGCCCGGGCAAACGATCCGGACAGCGCCGGGTCGCAGTTTTTCATCTGCGTGGCCGACGCGAACTTCCTGGATTGGCAGTACACGGCATTCGGCGACGTGGTGAGTGGAATGGACGTGGCCGATAAGGTCGTGTCGGTCAAGCGGGACGGGCGGGACAATCCGCTGGAGCGGATCGAGATCACGGTCACGATTGGCCAGTGAAACGTGAAAGGTTGTAAGCCGAGCATGGAATCCAGACCCGTGAGCACCTTATACCTTTTACTTTTCACTTTTTACTTCCTCGCTGGCTGCGCCGTGCCGCACGTGCCTTCCCGGACCGTCTACGAAGATCCGACCAATTTCGTGCGCGTGGAGTTCGATCATCGCGTGCTGCCGGAGCGTCCGGACACCAAACATACGCATCCGACCATGATTGGTACTGATGAGATGGCGGCGATTCTCAAGGGGATCACGGTCCGGGATCGTCGATTGAGAGTGCACGTCTGGATTTCCGGCGAGGCGGCGTTCGAGTCGGCGTTTACGGAGACGGAAATCGAGTTGCTGGCGGCGAAGCTGGCGGACGCGCTGGCGAAGGCCACGCCCGATGAGCGGGTCACCTACTATCTGAGCTATCCGCAAACCTCCGTGAAGCGACAGATCACGTCCGGCGGCCTCTACGCGGAGGGCAGCGAGCTGCACTTCACGCTCAGCAATCACCGCGAGATCTACGGCATTCCGGCCTATGGGATGGTCTATGATCGACGGTATCCAGTCCTGCCGGTTGCCCCCAAGGATTTCGACGTCTTCTTCAATCCCGCGCATGCCGTCGTGCCGAGGATCTTTCGCTTGTGGGATGTGATCTGGGGGTTGGAGAAGGACGACGTGGTGATCGATCTGAACAAGCTGCACC
>JANOEZ010000499.1:0-2257 GCA_031413335.1 Nitrospirota bacterium | reverse complement strand
CGCCGTCACGATCGCGTCAACGTTGAGCCGCACCAGCTCGTCCGCGACATTGGATGTCGCGGTTCCGCCCTCGTTCGGATGTTTCATGGTTCCGATGGTGCCTAGGAACTGACGCTGCCGTCCGTACAGGCCGGAAGTCTGGCAGGTGATTTTTACGACGCCACCGTGTTTCCCGATGAGCCGGACCGACTTGTCGTGCTGGCCCCGCAAGCCGGTCCGGCGTTCGTGCAGGTGGTGCCGCGCCAGTTGCCATTCGTCCGGATGCAACAGCGTCGAATAATGCGTGCCGATCAATTCCTGCGGGCTGTAGCCCAGGAGCGGCATGACACCGGCGCCGATCGCGACGAATCGGCCGTCCGCATCCAGTTCATAAAGCAGGCCGGGAAAGTGCTCGATCAGACAGGCGTGGCGTTCCCGCTCGGCCGCGAGTTCCTTCCGGAGCATTCGTTGCTCCAGCAGGCCCCGTGCGACGATCGGCAATTCCGTCAGATACGCGGGGGATTTTTTGTAGAGAAACAGATCCGCGCCGGCCTGGAGGGCCTTGGCCGCCGTCTTGGCGTCATGGTGTTCGGCTTGCACGATAATGACGGACGAAGGGGCCTGCCGCCGCAGCTCGGGTAGCAGATCGAGGGCGTTTCGGTGGGCGAGTTGTTCGTCGAGCAAAATGAGGCCCCAGTCCTGCTTGGGTCCCCACTCCAACGCTTCCTCTGCGGAGTACACCGCTTCCACGCGACAGCCGGGATAGACCTGCCGCATGCAGATCGTGGTTTGTTTGATTTCCTCGGCCTGTTCGTGGATGAGCAGGAGCGCCAGCGCCTTGGTGCCAGATGGGGTTGCGCCATGCGGCTGGTTGCCCGCCAGGTTTGGCGGGACCGATGCAAAGGGCTTGTTCAGACGGGGTGGATTCATCTCTCGCGCAGGCTCGATCCTAGTCCGACGCGCTTACAGTGGATACGTGAGTCTATGCCACAACAAGATACTGTAGTCAAGCGGTGATTTCACCACAATATATAGATATAGAGCTTTGGAGCGGTAAAAAAAGAACCCTGATTCCTATAGGGAATCAGGGTTCTGACAGCGGTAGCCTGAGGAAAATTACTGTATGGAGGACGCCACCTTGGCAGGTGCGCATTCGCCAGCGGTCATATAGAGAAGGTAGTTGCCCATGCCGTGCTGCACGTTGGGCTTGTGGATCGGGTGATGGTGGACCATCGTCATTTCATACTCGTCCTTCGTGTTGACGGAAAATCCCTTCGCATCGTTGTAGACCTGATGTGGCTGGAAGGCGAGGAAGGTTCCGTCCAGACCGACGTCGGGCACGGTCCGTAACAGTGTTTGCTTGGTCGTCTTGTTGTCGAGCGTGATCAAGAGCAATTCATCGTGTCCGTGCGGGTAGGCAAATTTCACGCACCCATCCATGTTGAATTTGAGTGGCGCCGAATGGATGGACACGCCCGGCTTGATCTCGATGCCTTCATCCGTCTGGTCCGGACCGCGTTGGGCGAATTTGCTGTAACAGACGACGTTGATGCCCACCTGGTACACGTCCAGGTCCTGCATGGGTTTGCCCTTCTTGGCCGTGTACATGGTGAACCGGGCCATCACGTCCTTGGTCGGCGGTGCCTTGTGATAGAACGCCACGACGGACATGAGATGCTTGCTCTTCTCGAGCTTCACACCGTAGCCGTCCGGAAAGCGCGCTTCCGTCATTTCCAATCCGGCGCCGGCGAAGAACAGCGGCTCGCCATCGCAGGACACGCTGGGCTTGTCGTTGTTCAGCATCAGAATGTGGTGCAGGTAGTTCTGCGGCAGGGGCTTGCCGTCCTTCGTGAAGACTTCGGATTTGTAGCCGGTCATGTAGCGGTCTTCCGGCAATTGAAAGGCATGCTTGGGCAGGCTGGCGGCCAGATCACCATCGTGCGGGGAGGGCAGATCGATCGGGCCGAACGTCAGCGTGACGGTCTCGTCGGTGACCGAAATTCTCGTCGTCACTTGATTCTTGAGCGTCGGGATGGCCGGCGCATGGCCGTGCTGATGGCCGCCATCGGCCAGCGCGATTCCTGTCGGCATCATGAGCAGCATTGTCGCAAGCAGCAGTCGATTCATAACCCTCATTCCTAACGGGCTGAGCCGTCTTGTGAGTGCGCCGGCGGCGGTGGCAGCCGCTTCCAGCTGTAGGTTCCCCCGTGTTCGCGCGGAGGAATGTTTTTGTGGTTGCCCACACGGTTGTACCACCAAATTCCCTTGGCTTCTTTTC
>JANOEZ010000498.1:0-1374 GCA_031413335.1 Nitrospirota bacterium | reverse complement strand
ACTGCGCGCATGCGACGCCTTCAAGCAAGGCACCTGCGACGCTTACTCGATGGTTCCTCTGAGTGCTTTGAGCCGCCCTCGCTTTACTTTACTCTCGATGCGCCTCCGCTGCGAACCCTTGGTCGGCTTCGTAGCTTTTCGCTTCTTGCGTGGGATGGCGACACGTTGAATGAGTTCTCGGAGCCGCGTGAGGGCATCCTCGCGATTCTGCTCCTGGCTTCGAGACTCCTGGGCCTTGATGGTGATCACGCCGTCTTTTGAAATGCGGTGATCCTTCAGCAACAACAACTGTTCCTTGTACCGCTCGGGCAACGAGGAAGCACCGATGTCGAAGCGCAAATGAATGGCCGTCGAGACTTTATTGACATGCTGCCCGCCGGCACCCTGCGCACGCACCGCATGGATGTCGATCTCAGTATCTGGAATTACAACGTGGTGCGAGATGTGCAGCATCTAGAGCCTCACGGATTTTTTGCGCAGCGAAATCCGATTCCATGATTTCTCATTGAAGGTCTTGAACCGTCCCGGACGGCGCTGCGTAGCAGGCCTCGATGGTTCAGCCAGGAGCCGCCGCGGTGGACCTTGAACTCGCCGCCCTCCGGCCCCTTGGGGTTGCGCTCCTCCACGTTCTCGTAGGACTTCGGGTCGTACCAATCGGCCGTCCATTCCCAGACGTTCCCGGCCATATGCATCAAGCCGGTGAGCGTGGCGCCCTTCTCTAATTCGGTCACAGGGACGGTCAGGATGCTCTGCACGCCCTTGGCGGCGATGACCCCTGCACCATTTTCGCCGCCCCACCAGATTTTCGCTTCATCGGCCGAACCGAAATCTGTTCCTGACCAGTAGGAGACACCATTGGCGCGCATCCGATCGTGCCGGTTGCCCCAGGGATACTCGCGGCCTTCAATCCCACGCGCCGCCTTTTCCCATTCCGCTTCCGTCGGCAGCCGCTTCCCAACCCATGTGCAGTAGGTCACGGCATCGTGCCAGTCCACGTTCACGACGGGATGATCGAGCAGCTTGGCGTCAATCTCGGTGCCCTTCCAGAGATTGTACGAGAAATCGCAACAGTGCTCGGGCGTCCGATGCTGGGTTGCCTTAAGGAAGGCTTGGTAGCGACGATTCGTGACCTCGTATCGGTCTATATAAAAGGAAGAAAGCGTAATCGTCCGCTGCGGATGCTCATCCAGATCGCCCTGGCCCTCCGCACTGCCGCGCAAAAACGGGCCTTCCTGGATCAGCACCATCGCCGCCCCATCCTTGCCGATAAATTCGGTGGGGGCAGACTGGATCGAGGCAGTAGTCAGAAGAATCAGGATGAATACGAGAAAAGAAATGGTTCCTGCCACTTTTATCCAACCTTTTTGTTAGGCG
>JANOEZ010000497.1:0-2058 GCA_031413335.1 Nitrospirota bacterium | reverse complement strand
TCCGCCAGCTTGATCATCGGCGGCGAGGCATCCACGGCTGTCACGCGGCACGCAGGCAAGGCCTTGATAAAACGAATCGGGATATCAGCCGGGCCGCAGCCCAAATCGAGCACGTGGCCTTCCGTAAAATCCGGATAGTATTCCATGAACCGGTTGACGAATCCCTGATTCTCCTCCGCGAAGTCAGCCTTCGCATAAACAGCCGCCTGCTCAGGATCGTCCATCAACTCCGGTTCTAGGACTCGCGGCATCATGATCTCAAATAAGGGTTATCGGTTATGGGCAATGGGTTATGGATCTGAAATTAGAGTCCTGCCTATGGCCTATCACCTATTGCCCATTACCTCAATCACTACCGCATCACCTTGCTTGACCATACCTTCCGACAACACCCGTGCATAGACGCGGCTCCGGCCCGGATGCTTTTTCTGCGAGATGCGGGAGAAATCACCGTCCGTAAACCAACAGGTATTGTGACTGCACGGTGCGGTGTAGCTGACCACTTCCAGCTTTACCTCGTTGCCGACGCTGAGCCTGGTGCCTGGCCCGATGTGCGTCCAGTCGAGACCGGCAATGGTAAAATTCTCGCCGGCTGCCCCCGGTGCAATCGAATGGCCTTCCTTCCGGAGCGCCTCGATCACTTCCAGCGCGAAGACACAGACGGCCCGCTCAGGCCCGCCGTGCAGCTCGGTGTTCCGGTGGCGGTCTCCCTCGACTCCTTCTTTGGTAATGCGCGCTTTGGAGATGGGCAATTTGGGCAACCCGCCGTTCGAGACACTGATTTGATGCAGATAGGGAAGCTTCGCTTTGCGTATCATGCCTCTCCCTCGCAAGAGTCAGGTTTCAGAACTTCCAACGCCAGCCAACCGTCACGCTCCTTCGATCCGGCCACCGAACCGCCGGCTTCGGCAAAGGCGGCCGTAATCGCAGAGCGATCGTCCGGCAGAATACCCGACAGGAGCAGCCGCGCGCCCTGCTTGAGAAACGGCTCGAAGAACCGAACCGATGCCAGCAGCGTGTTGCAGTCGAGATTCGCCAGCACCAGATCCACCGGCCCCGGTGTGATCGCCTCCAGCGTTGCAACCTGCAACTCAAGCTCAGGGCCAAATCCATTCACGGCCGCATACTCGCGGGCGCAGTCAATCGCCACCGGATCATTATCAATCCCCTGCGCAGACTTCGCGCCCAATCGGACCGCTGCCATGGCTAAAATTCCGCTGCCGGTACCGACATCCAGCACCCGCTCGCCGCCCCGCACGATCGATTCGAGCCACTCAATTAACAGGGTCGTCGTCGCATGGTGGCCGGTTCCGAAGGCCTGTTTGGGATCAAGAATCAGTTCCACGTCGCCGGGCGACAGTTCGACGCGTTCCCAACTCGGTCGGATCACGATGCGCCGGCCGATTCGAATCGGTCTGACCGACCGGGCCCACTGCCCGTTCCAATCCTGCGCTGGAACGGACGCCACGGCAATCGCCGTGTTCCCGTCTCCAAGACGGCCCAGCACCTGCTTCAACGATGCCAGCGCATCGGGACTCCATCGTGCAGACGGCCAATAGAGGCGAATCTGCCCATCCTCCTGCCAGGCGCCCGCCACCGCCGGATCGTTCAGGAGACCGAGCACCTCGCCCGCATCCGCTTCGCTCACCCAGCGCACCTCGATCCATTCCTGCGTCATGAGTACCCAGCCATGACGGTTATCTTATCAGGACGGAAAACCCGCTGCACCCTCGCTTGACAGGATGCACCATCCTTGCTAGCTTCGTGGTGCATTTCGTCCGTTCGTTCGACGACGCGATAACCTAGGAGGTCACGAACATGAAACATCTGGTTGGATTGTTCATCATCGCGGTGCTGGCACTTGCCGTGTCGGCCTGCACGTTCAAAGGCACCACCAACCAAACGACCGATACCACTTCGAATATTACCGGCACGACGTCCGGCAAATCGTGGTTCGAGGGCGGCTTGGTGAAGAAGGATCAGGAAGTGAACGCCTTCGCGCACCTTAATTTCGACAATCTGAAGCAGGACATGGCGATGGGCCGCGGGGAATACCTG
>JANOEZ010000496.1:0-3377 GCA_031413335.1 Nitrospirota bacterium | reverse complement strand
CGAAACGAACCGATGGTCGAATTCTGTTTGGTGAGCGGAAATCGCACGATGATGCGCACGCCTTCGTAACTCTTCTCGGTTGGGTTGTGCAGCATGGCCCGCACCAATAAACACGTCTATTCCCAAATCCTTCCCTGCACGGTGCCATTGGCCACGATCACGGCCTACAGGCCCAAGGGCATTATTTTGTCCGGCGGGCCGTCCAGCGTCTATGAGCGGAAGGCGCCGCAGGTGTCGCGGCAGCTCTTCGATCTGGGCGTGCCGGTGCTGGGCATTTGCTACGGCATGCAGTTGATGACGCATCTGCTGGACGGCGCAGTGGCCAAGGCATCCCGGCGTGAATATGGCCGGGCCGAATTGCTCATTGACGACGAGTCTGATCTGTTCAAGGGCGTGGGGGAGAACCGGACCACCACCGTGTGGATGTCGCACGGAGACCGGATCGAGCGGATGCCCAAGGGCTTCCGGGTGATCGCCCATACAGACAACTCGCCGGTGGCCGCGATGAAGCTGTCGGATGCCGCCCGGCGGTTTTATTGCCTGCAGTTCCATCCGGAAGTGGCGCATACGGCCGGCGGGTTCCGGCTCTTGCAGAACTTCGTCCATGAGATCTGCGGGTGCAAGCCGACCTGGACGATGCATTCCTATGTGGACACGGCGGTCGCGCAGATCCGTGAGACGGTGGGCAAAGGGAAGGTCATCTGCGCCCTGAGCGGCGGCGTGGATTCCTCCGTGGCAGCGGCGCTGGCTCATCGCGCCATCGGCAAGCAATTGACCTGCGTGTTTGTGGACAACGGTGTATTGAGGCAGGGCGAAGGCGCGCAGGTACGCAAGACCTTCGCGTCTCATCTGAAGCTGGACCTGCATTTTCTCGACCGCGCCGCGCAGTTTGTGAAGGCGCTGAAAGGCGTGGAGGACCCGGAGCGGAAGCGGAAAATCATCGGCCGGCTCTTCATCGAGAATTTCGAGAAGGAGGCCAAACGCCTCAAGCAGGTGGATTATCTAGTTCAGGGCACGCTCTATCCCGACGTGATCGAAAGCGTCAGCTTCAAGGGGCCGTCGGCGACCATCAAAACGCATCACAATGTCGGCGGTCTGCCGACGAAGATGAGGCTTAAACTTATCGAGCCGCTGCGGGAACTCTTCAAGGATGAGGTGCGTGTGCTGGGCAAGGAGCTGGGCCTGCCGGATGACATCATCTGGCGACAGCCGTTTCCCGGGCCCGGGTTGGCGATCCGTATTCTTGGGCCCGTGACACAGGAGCGTTTGAATATCCTGAAAGCCGCGGAAGCCATTGTCGCGCAGGAGATCAAGAACGCGGGACTCTATCGTGAAATCTGGCAGGCCTTCGCCGTGCTGCTGCCGATCCGGACTGTCGGCGTGATGGGCGATCAGCGGACCTATGAGCATGTCATTGCCGTCAGGGCCGTGACCAGCCTGGACGGCATGACGGCGGACTGGGCCAGATTGCCGTCCGAGTTGCTGGGGACAATTTCAAACCGGATCATCAATGAAGTGCGCGGTGTGAATCGGGTAGTCTATGACGTCAGTTCAAAACCGCCCAGCACCATAGAATGGGAATAACGTGGACGTCAGACTGCAAAAAGTGATTGCCGATTCGGGCTTAGCTTCCCGTCGCAAGGCGGAAGAGCTGATCGTGCAGGGGCGCGTGACCGTCAACGGGCAGGTCGTGTGCGAGCTGGGCACCAAGGTCAACCCTGAAAAAGATCACGTGAAGGTAGACGGGCGCCATCTGAAGCCGGTCCCGCCGCAGACCTTTGTGATGCTGAACAAGCCCAAGAATGTCGTGTCCACCATGAGCGATCCGGGCAGTCGGGGGACCATCGCGGATTTGCTTCCCGGTGTCCACGTGCGGGTGTTTCCCGTTGGCCGGCTGGACTTCGACAGCGAAGGCTTGATGCTGCTGACGAACGACGGAGAATTGGCGCAACTGCTGCTCCATCCTCGCCACCATGTGCCGAAAACCTACCTGATCAAGGTCAAGGGCATGCTGGCCCCCGAGCATATCGACGCGCTGGAGAAGGGGATCATGCTGGATGATGGCCGGACCGGTCCGGCGATCGTCAAGAAAGTCGGCAAGGCCACCGAGAACTCCTGGCTGGAGGTGACAATTTTTGAAGGTCGCAAGCATCAAGTGAAACGCATGCTGGATGCCGTGAACCATCCGGTGCTGAAGCTGAAGCGCGTGAAGTTCGGGCCGCTCGTGTTGGGCGATCTTCCGACGGGGCAGTACCGCTATCTGACGGACCGTGAGGCCAATGCCGTGCGTGAGCTGGCGCGGGAGCGGCAGGAAACTCCGGGAGACGGACAGGCACGGGCCAGGCAGGCACGGCTGAAGCGGGTACGGGCGAAGTGGGCGCGAAATGCCCGTCCGAAGCGGCAGAGGGCTGTGTCGTCCAAGCGGGTGTCGACATGAAGATCCGCACGCATACGTGCGGCGAATTGAACGCCGCGCACGTCGGCCAGGCCGTGGTGTTGAATGGCTGGGTCCACACGCGGCGCGACCACGGCAACGTGATCTTTTACGACATCCGGGACCGGCGGGGCCTCACCCAAGTCGTGTTCAACCAGGAAATCAATGCGAAGGCGCATGAGCAGGCGCATCAGTTACGAAGCGAATATGTCGTGGCGATTCAAGGCACGGTCTCGAAACGCCCGGCCGGGTCCGGAAATCCGAAGCTTCCGACCGGGCAGATCGAAGTGATGGTTCAGACCGTGGACATTCTCAATCCGTCTCAGACGCCGCCGTTCCTGATCGAGGATGAGGCGGAAGTGACCGAGGCCTTGCGGCTGAAGTATCGGTATCTCGATTTGCGCCGGCCGAAGATGCAGAAACTGATCACCCTGCGCCACCACATCGCGCAGGCGGTGAGGGGGTTTCTCAACAAGGAGGGCTTTCTCGAAATCGAGACGCCGATCCTGACCAAGAGCACGCCGGAAGGGGCGCGGGATTATCTCGTGCCGAGCCGCGTTAATCCGGGGATGTTCTTCGCGCTGCCGCAGTCGCCGCAATTGTTCAAGCAGGTGTTGATGGTCGGCGGCATGGACCGCTACTACCAGATCGCGCGCTGTTTCCGTGACGAGGATCTCCGCAACGATCGACAGCCGGAATTTACCCAGATCGATCTGGAAATGTCGTTTGTCGAGAGAGAGCAGGTCATGAGCCTTATGGAGCAAATGATTGTGACCGTGTTCCGTGAGGCGGGGGGCGTGCAGCTTCCGATTCCATTTCCACGCATGCGGTATGCGGACGCCATTGGCCGCTATGGGTCCGACAAGCCGGATTTGCGGTTCGAGATGCCGTTGCATGACGTGACGGCCTTTGCCGCCACGAGCGAGTTCAAGGTCTTCAAGGA
>JANOEZ010000495.1:0-3654 GCA_031413335.1 Nitrospirota bacterium | reverse complement strand
GCGGCGCTGAGGTCTGAGGATCGGGGCGCGAGGCGAATCGTCCGACTCGACGGAGGTCATTTGCTGTGACGAGAGGGCTTGCGTTAAGATGGGCGCCGCGAAAGAATTTCACAAGCAGGAGCGCGTGTGAAGCTTCTTCATTTCGATTGTTTCTCCGGAGTCAGCGGCGACATGCTGCTGGGCGCGCTGGTCGACGTCGGCCTGCCTCTGTCCGAGCTGGCCCGTGGGCTGAAAGCCGTCAAGCTCAACGGGTACGTCTTGCGCGCCGCGACGGTCAAGCGGGGCGGGATGCCTGCGACCAAAGTGGACGTGCGCATCCGGCACGGCGTCGGGGCTCCGTTCACGCTTGATCGCATTCAGCGTCTCATCGCCTCGAGCCGGCTTCCGGATCGTGTGAAAGACCAGGGCCGCGATGTGTTCGATCGTCTGGCGCAGGCGGAGGCGCGCGCGCATCGGACGCCGGTGTCCCGCGTGCATTTTCACGAAGTCGGCGTGGTGGATTCGCTGGTGGATGTGGTGGGGAGCTTGCTGGGATGTCATCTGCTCGGGGTGGATTCCGTGACCGCGTCCGCCGTCAATCTGGGAGCGGGCACGATCGAGTGCGCGCACGGGATACTTCCAGTGCCGGGTCCGGCGGTGGCGGCGCTGGCCAGGGGATTGCCCGTGTACAGCGCGGGCCCCGCGCGCGAGTTGACGACGCCGACGGGGCTGGCCGTGTTGAGCGTGCTGGCGCAGGACTTTTGTTCTCTTCCGGCGATGCGGCCCACGGCCATCGGCTATGGAGCGGGAACAGCCGATCCCGACGGCTGGCCGAACGCGTTGCGCGTGTTTCTGGGCGAGCCGATCCCGGCGGCGCTGGGCGAGCAGGATGTGATCGTCCAGCTTGAAACCAATCTCGACGATTTGAACCCGCAGGCTTACGAAACGGTGATGGCGCGATTGTTTGCCGCCGGCGCCGTGGACGTGACGCTGGCGCCGGTCATTATGAAGCGGGGCAGGCCGGGCATCGTGTTGACCGCGCTGGCGCCGCCGCAGAAGGCCGATGCAGTGGCCGGCGTCGTGCTGGCGGAGACCACGTCGTTGGGCGTTCGGCTGCAGGAAGTGCGACGGCGCGTGCTGGCCCGGCAGATGGAGACAGTTCTGCTGCGTGGCGGGGCCGTTCGGATCAAGGTCGCGACAGTCGGCCGCGGCCGCACGAAAGTCGCGCCGGAATACCAGGATTGCAAACGGATTTCCGAACAATCCGGTCGGCCGGTGCGGGACGTGATGGACGAGGCGATGCTGGCGTACCGCAAGGGAAGTGAAAAGTTAGAAGTAAAAGGTAAAAAGTAGAAAGGCAGAATGGCCATCCCAACGTTTCACGTTTCACGTTTCACGCTTCACACACAGGGCCTCGCGTGACGCTCTGGCTGGCGGCAGGGCTGTTTCTCGCCTCCATCGTGATCACGCTGGGCGGGTGCGCGTTGTTCACCAACGGCATCGAGTGGTTCGGCAAACGCCGCAAGATTTCAGAAGGCGCCATCGGTAGCGTCTTTGCCGCCATTGGGACGACTCTGCCTGAAACCTCCATCCCCATCATTGCGATCTTTTTCGGGACAGGACAGGAACGGGTCGACGTCGGGCTCGGCGCCATCCTCGGGGCGCCCTTCATGCTGGGCACGCTGGTGCTGCCCATACTGGGGGCGCTTGTGCTGCTGTATGCCAGGCTTGGCAAGCGGGAGCCGGTCTTCCATCTGGATTACGGGGAAGTGCGTACCGATCTCCTCTTTTTCCTGATCGCCTACAGCATGGCGGTCGGATGCGCGTTCGTCCCGTCAGTGAACGTGCATTATGTCTCGGCTGGGCTGCTCCTGGCGCTGTACCTCTATTATATGAAGCTCAAGTTCGCGGGGTCTTCGGGCGGCGAATCCGTGCTGGAGCCGCTGATCTTCTCGCCCAAGCAGGCCGTGCCGTCTTATGCCATGATCGCCGTGCAGGGCGTCGTGGGATTGGCCGGCCTGGCTGTCGGTGCGCATCTGTTCGTGACAGCCGCCAGATCCATCGCCGAGGTCTTGCACGTCTCGCCGCTGCTCCTGGCGCTGCTGATTGCCCCGCTGGCAACAGAGTTGCCTGAAATGTCGAACAGCTTCCTCTGGCTCTATCGGAAAAAGGACAGGCTGGCGGTCGGCAACGTGACGGGCGCGATCGTGTTTCAAAGCACGATTCCCGTGTCGGTCGGTCTGTTCGGAACGGACTGGAACCTGGCACCCACCGCGTTGAGTACGATGGGCCTGGCGCTGGTTTCGGTGGGGTGGAGTCTCGCGCAATTGTTAGTCGGCGGGTACTGGCGGCCCTGGCTGCTCGGGGGAGGGGTGGTCTTGTATCTCGGGTACACGGCATCGCTCTATTTTTATGGGTTCTGAGCGGTCGCATGCCCAGACCGGTTCGGCGGCGGTGCCGAAGGCACTGCGTGGCGGAGACGGCACCGCGCGCACGCAGGACGTCCGGTTCGTGCTCTGGACGGTGCTGGCTCTTAATCTTCTTGTGGCGGGGGCCAAGCTGTTCTACGGCATGGCGACGGGCTCGCTCGGCATGCAGGCCGACGGCTTCCATTCGCTGTTCGACGGCGTGTCCAACATCGTGGGGTTAATTGGACTCTGGCTGGCGGCGTTTCCGCCCGATGCGGATCATCCCTACGGACACAAGAAATACGAAACCCTGGCGGCGGCCTCCATCGGGGCCATGCTGGTGATGACGTGCCTCTATCTATTATGGAACAGTTATCAGCACTGGTTGGGGGTGGTGCGCCCGCAGGTCACGGCTGTCAGCTTCGTGGTGATGGTGGGCACGATGCTGATCAACATCGGCGTGATGTGGTGGGAGCAACGCAAGGGGGAGCAGTTGCGTTGCGAGATTCTGACGGCCGACGCCCGGCATACGGGCAGCGACATCCTGACCTCGTTCTCCGTGCTCGTGGGGCTGACCGCGGTGCAGATGGGGTATCCGTTGTTGGATCCCCTCGTCGCGGTGGCGATCGCGGGGGTGATTGCCTGGACGGGACTTCAAGTATTGTGGGAAACGTCTCAATCGCTGACTGATGTGGCCCGGTTGGATCCGGAAGCCGTGCGTCAGGTGGTGCTGACGCACAAGCAGGTGGTCGACTGCCACGAGATCCGGACGCGTGGACTGCCGGACCATATTTTCGTGGACCTCTCCGTGCACGTGCGTGCCACGATGTCGCTGGCTGACGCGCATGAAGTGGCTCATCAAGTGGAGGATTCGTTGAAGCAGCAGTTTGAAGGCGTGGCGGAAGTGATCGTCCACATCGAACCGGATGGCCAGTGCCATGCGAAGGGGAAGGCCAACACCCATGTCACGGTCTAAGCGCCTGCCCATACTCGGCCTGACCATGGGCGATCCCGCCGGGATCGGACCGGAGATTTGCCTGGATCTTCTGTCAAATCCCGAGGTCGCCCGCGCCTGCACGCCAGTCGTCTTCGGCGACGCGAGTGTCCTGCGGCGGGTGGCGGAAAAATTGCGCCTGCCTTTCACCGCGCCGGTCATTTCCAAGTCCGCGTGGTCGCAGCGTTGCCGCGCCGCGCGGCGCTTCCGCCAGCTGCACGCGCGCCACAACAAGGCGCGCGACCTGATCCAGCTCGGCGCCTACGCGCCCGG
>JANOEZ010000494.1:0-2512 GCA_031413335.1 Nitrospirota bacterium | reverse complement strand
TCGTAGAACAGAATGCCGGGCTTGGGAAAGTTCGGCACTTCCCGGATCAGCGCCTTGTAATCCATCTTCACGCGGGCGGTCCCGCGCGCCCGCCGGCCGGGCCTGCGCCGTGTCGTTTTCATCAGAGCAAGTCCTTCGACGTCATCGCCTTCCCTTCGATCGTCGCGCGTAACTTTCCCAGCGCCTCACTTTCGATCTGCCGGACGCGCTCGCGCGTGAGGTTCAACTCGCGCCCGATCGCTTCCAGCGTCTGTTCATCCTCGCCGTCCAGCCCGAACCGGAGCGTGATGACCCGCTGCTCCCGATCAGAGAGCGTCTGCATCCAGGCTGTGATCGCCTCATTGCGCTGGATCCCTTCCACGGTGTCAGCGGGAGACGGCCCCAGCGGATCGCGGATGATATCGCGCAAAAAGGTGTCGGTCCGATCGTTCAGCGGGCTGTCGAGCGAATAGGTCGTCCGAACCAGTTGCTTCAAGTCGAGGATGTCCTCTTCGGGCACCTTGAGACGCGCCGCCATTTCGTCGGGCCGTGGCTCGCGGCCGATCTCCTGGCCGTACCGTTCCAGTTCTGCGAGATACCGGTTGAGCCGCTCGACGA
Organism: Nitrospirota bacterium; assembly: GCA_031413335.1. Taxonomy (GTDB): domain Bacteria; phylum Nitrospirota; class Nitrospiria; order Nitrospirales; family Nitrospiraceae; genus 2-02-FULL-62-14. The sequence continues at coordinate 1,915 of JANOEZ010000494.1, read as the reverse complement.
CGTGCACCGGCAGCCGGACCAGCGAGCCCTGATTGATGATCGCGCGCTCGATGTATTGCCGGATCCACCAGGAGGCGTAGGTGCTGAAGCGGAACCCCTTGGAGTAATCGAACTTCTCGACGGACTTGATCAGGCCCAGGTTGCCTTCCTCGATGACATCCGAGAAGGCCAGCCCCCGGTTCATGTATCGTTTGCCGATGCTCACGACCAGACGCAGGTTGGCCTCGATCATCTGTTCGCGGGCCTGGAAGTCCCCTTCCACCACCCGCTTGCCGAGATCCTGCTCCTGCTCGAAGGTCAGCAGCGCCGCCTTACGGATGTCGATGAGATAGCTCCGGACCGTATCGAACCCGCCGCCATCGCCTTTTCGCGAGAAATTCGGCACCGCCGCGCCAGACCGTGGGACCACGGCTTTGCTGGATCGGCCGCGCCCCTTGGGAAGCGACACCGGCGCTCGTCGTTTCTTTTTGCCAGACTTCACGCGACGTTCCTCACACGCGACAGCCGCCTAATCAGGACCAGATGCGAAAATCGCCATATTGATTGGTGGGCGTCTCCCACTGCACCAGCACGTCCTGCACCTGTGCCATCGGAGGCCCGCTCCTGAGCGAGGCGATCAGGCTCTCGACAGCCTCCTGGTCGCCTTCCACCTCGACGGCCACGCGCCCATCATCGAGATTACGCACCCCGCCGCACAGACCCTGCTGGGATGCCGTCCGCTGGGTAAACGCCCGGTAGGCAACCCCCTGCACCAGACCGCTGACCCAGATGCGAGCCCGCACGGAACCCTTCGCCGTCATGACGATCATGCCTGTGAGAGCGACGCTGTGGTTGGGGTTGTCGGACGCGACAGAAACAGGATGACCATCTGCCAGTCGAGCATACGGTCCACATCGCGTGAGGTGCTTCTCCGCCGGCGCACTCGCGGAACCCGATCATCAGCCCAGGCGGGACAGGCAAGCGAGGTATGGTCGGGGCGAGAGGATTTGAACCTCCGACCCCTGCGTCCCGAACGCAGTGCGCTACCAGGCTGCGCTACGCCCCGATCCTCGACTCGTTTACGCTGTTCCGACCGTCAGGCGAGAGGCTCGACACGCAACCCGTGCGCATCGGCGACCGCTTTGCAAATCACCCGCCCGTTGGCCACGTTGACGCCCTGCGCCAGACCTGGATCGGAGCGGATGGCCCGCTCCACACCGGCGGAAACTAGGCGGACTATATAAGGAAGGGTCGCGTTGGTCAAGGCCAAAGTCGAAGTCGCCGGCACGATGCCGGGCATGTTGGCCACGCCATAATGCAGCACGCCCTCGACCGTGTGGACGGGATCGGAATGGGTCGTCGGCTTCGTCGTCTCCACGCAGCCGCCCTGATCCACCGCCACGTCCACGATCACCGCGCCGCGTTTCATTCGGGACACCACCGCGCGGGACACCAGCACCGGCGCCTTCGCGCCGCGCACCAGCACGGCCCCGATCACCAGATCGGCCTGTTCCACCTCGCGCTCAATCCAGGCCTGGTTCGCCGCCAGCGTGACGATCCGTCCCGTGTACGATGCATCGAGCCGTCGTAACTGCTCCAGATCGGCCCCGAACACCGTCACCGCCGCGCCCATCCCGGCGGCGATGCGCACGGCTGAACTGCCGACGGTGCCGGAGCCGAGCACGACGACTTTACCCGGCGGCACGCCAGGCACACCGCCCAGCAACACGCCACGCCCACCGGAAAGACGCTCCAGATAATGCGCGCCGACCTGCACGGCCATGCGGCCGGCAATTTCGCTCATCGGCGTGAGCATCGGCAGGCTGCGGTCAGGCCCCTCGGTTGTTTCGTACGCAATCGCCGTGATCTTCGCCGCCAGCAACGCCTTGGTCAGATCCGGGAGGGCCGCCAGGTGCAGATAGGCGAACAGGGCCTG
>JANOEZ010000493.1:0-1686 GCA_031413335.1 Nitrospirota bacterium | reverse complement strand
CCTAGCAACGTCAGCATCTACCAGTTCACGAGGCAGCGTTATCTTGCCATCGTTCTTAACCAGATTCAGAGCCTGTTTTTTCATTTGAATTTGTGGTGTTTCGTGGTTGTTTTCAGGTATCTGTACTCAGGCGAGTTGACCAGTTTGCCAACCGCATCGCCATGATGTTTGTTGTAAACGTCTACTCCGTGATTTACAAGCCATTGAATCTGGACTGCCGGCGGGATCGACGCATAGCGCCAGAATCCGGTCTTGATCCCGAATTTGGTCTGCTCGTCATCGTTCGCCTCGGCCTTGCTCTGCTCAATGTACGGGGTTGAATCGCCCGTATAAATGATCTTTGTCTCATCGGTCTGCGCATCGTAATCGTGATACGCCGATACGCCCGTTATTGAATCGTGACTCAGTAATCGTTTCGTCATGGCAGAAGGGGGGGATTTCTCCCCCCCACCTCGCTTAGTTGAGTCTCACGGCACTCGAAATCTCGGTCAATCTTATCCAGATAGCCGAGCCAGGGGAGAAATTGCGGCTGATGGATGGCGATTCGCATTTATGATGGTCCGGGCGGTCCCGGCTTCACGAAAATAGGATTGCTGAGAATTTCACCCTCTCCGTGCACTTCCACGCGGTAGTACGCCCCTTGACCGACCGGCAGCGCACGATCCACGAACCGCTGACTCAGCGGGAGATTCCCAGTCGTGCGGGCAACAACTTGTCCCGATCTGACGATCACAAGCGTGACGGGTTTCAATCCGGCGGCCGCCCCTGAGACATCCACCCGGATTGCCACATCCGCAGCCCCGTTCCGCGTGAACACATCTCCCGCCGTTGCCGTCCGTTCGCCATCGTCGGTTCCGATGTCGAATCGCTCCAGGCGCAAACCCAGGACACGGTTCGGCTCCGCCACAGCATAGACGCGCCCGGTGCGCATGGCGTCCACCACCCCGGCCACGCTTCGCTCACGTACCCGGAGCACATTGAGCACCTGGTTCAATTCGATCCCGGCTTCCCCCGGAGTATGAAACGCAATTTCCCCATAGGCAAACGGCGGGGCCGTCCGCCGCGCGGCGAGAGAGTCCGTCAGCAGCCGGTCCCACATCCCGCCCGGTTCGGCCGCCGTTCTGGTGTCCTGATACACGCCGCCGAACCCGGCATACCCGGTCGTGCGCGGCAGGATGTCCGTATAGGGATCGGTCTTGACGGTCACCGTTCCCAGCGGACCGAAGGAATGGACGCTGACATCGCGCGCTTCCGGCATGGACCACACGGCCACGCCGCCTCGGACCGACACTACATCGATGACGGCTTGATAGGGACGATCTCCAAGATCGGCGTCATACTGGCTGAAGACCGGCGTGGCAAACGGCCAGGCATTCGCGCTCAGCACCAGCGCCGCCACCGCCAGCCCCGTCGCAGGTATCCGGTACCGGCGCTCCACGCGATGCAATACCACCCCCACGCGAACCGGCCGGTAACTCCGGTGCCGCCACAACCACAGCGCCGGCAGCAGCAACAGGGCCGGCAGCATGTTTGCCACGGCGGCCAGTCCAAACTGCGATGAACCGTCATTGCCGGTCACCGGCAGGGCCCGATAATCCTCCTCGCGAGCCAACCCGAATACCAACAGATTCCGCTGGGTGTTGTGCATCGTGAGATTCCGATCCAGCAAGGAACCGGTCCAATAAT
>JANOEZ010000492.1:0-1672 GCA_031413335.1 Nitrospirota bacterium | reverse complement strand
GGCACATGGTGGCGGAGGGGGTGGGTATTTGAAGTCGCGCTCGCAGAGGCTGCGAGCGCTCCCACTGAGGGGGCTAGCCCCCTCGTGTCTCCCCACGCAGGGGAGCTTCTCCCCCGCGACCCCCCTCGTTCAAATCCCACCCCTTCGAGTGGCTGTTGGTATCGCATGTGCTCTACGGAACATCGAATGACCACATGGCACTTTGGCGGAGGGGGTGGGATTTGAACCCACGGTCCAGTTTCCCGGACTCCGGTTTTCAAGACCGGCGCTTTCGGCCGCTCAGCCACCCCTCCACACCTTATTTTCCAAGTGGTTCTGTGGTTTTCGTTAATGAGCATGTCCGTCCATCCGTCCACTGTCCGCCCATCAGTTTCAACTCTTCGTAATCCTCTCCACGCCGCCCATGTACGGCCGCAACGCAGTGGGAATTGTAACAGACCCGTCCGCCTGCTGGTAATTTTCAAGAATAGCGACCAGCGTTCGACCGACGGCCAGGCCGGAGCCGTTCAGGGTGTGCACGAAATCCGTTTTTCCGTCCTTCCGCTTATAGCGGATGCCGGCCCGGCGAGCCTGGAACGCGTCGAAGTTGCTGCAAGAAGAAATCTCCCTGAATGCGTTCTGCGAGGGCAGCCAGACTTCGATGTCATAGGTCTTGGCGGCCGAAAAACCCATGTCGCCGGTGCACAGCGTCACGACTCGATAGGGAAGTCTCAGCTCCTGCAAAATCGTCTCGGCATGGCCGGTCAGGCGCTCGAGTTCCTGATAGGATTCTTCCGGCCTCGAGAAGGTGACCAGCTCCACTTTGTTGAACTGGTGCTGCCGGATCAGCCCGCGCGTGTCTTTGCCGTACGAGCCGGCCTCACGCCGGAAGCAGGGTGTATAGGCGGCGTAACGGACCGGCAAACGGTCGTCCGGTACGATTTCATCTCGAAGCAGATTGGTGACGGGCACTTCGGCGGTCGGAATCAAAAAGTACTCGTCATCACGCAGCTTGAACAAATCATCCTCAAACTTTGGAAGCTGGCCGGTGCCGGTCATGGCGGCGCGGTTTACCAGAAAGGGAGTCAGGACTTCCTGATATCCATGCCGCGTCGTATGCAGATCGAGCATGAAGTTGATCAGGGCCCGCTCCAGCCTGGCGCCGAGGCCGGTGAGCACGGCAAAGCGGGCGCCGGCGATCTTCGCGGCCCGCTCGAAGTCGAGGATGCTCAGCGCTTCGCCGAGGTCCGAGTGTGCCTTGGACGTAAAAGAAAACGAAGGCGCGGCGCCCCATGTCCGTATTTCCTGATTGTCCGACGGATCCTTCCCGGTCGGCACGGATGCATGCGGCAGATTGGGAATACGGAGTGTGATGTCCATGACTCGTTCTTCAGCGGTACGGAGGCTGTCTTCTGCAGCTTTGATGCGATCGCCCAGCGCTTTCATTTGCGCCATGGCGACGTCGGCCGGCTGTTTTTCGCGCTTGAGCCGCGCGACGTCATCCGAGCCCTTCTTCAAGTCATGTCTGAGCGTGTCGACAGTAACCGTCAGGGTGCGGCGTTCTTCGAGCAGCGTCCGCAAGTCGTCCCAGGCCACGTCCCTGCCACGGGGACCGAGCTGGCTTTTGATGGTGTCTAAATTGTCGCGGAGAACACGTAGATCGTACATGGTTGTGCGTAAGCGGCTGGCAATC
>JANOEZ010000491.1:0-5431 GCA_031413335.1 Nitrospirota bacterium | reverse complement strand
CTCGGAACCGTGGGGCGTCAAGGTGCTCCGCTACGAGATTAAAAACATCACCCCGCCGCGCGACGTGCTGGCGGCGATGGAAAAGCAGATGCGGGCCGAACGGGAAAAGCGGGCCGTGATTCTGACCTCCGAGGGCGAGCGCGACGCGGCCATTAATCAGGCCGAGGGCGCCAAACAACAAGTCATCAAAGCCTCGGAAGCCAAGAAGCAGCAGCAGATCAACGAGGCCGAGGGACAGGCCGCCGCCATCCTGTCCATCGCCACCGCGACCGCCGAAGGGCTCCGCAAGGTCGCCGACACGATCCGCGTCCCGGGCGGCACGGAAGCCGTCCAACTGCGCGTCGCCGAACAATACATTACGAAGTTCGGCGAACTGGCCAAGGCCACGAATACGGTGGTGCTGCCGGCCAACGTCGCGGATATCGGATCCATGATCACGCTGGCCATGAGCATGATGGGCAAAAAATACGAGGCGCCGGCACCCGGCAAATGACGCGCGTTTGACAGTTCGACACCCACGGCCTAAAATCACGGCCGTATGAAGAACAAAGCGATCAAAGCCTTCGAGGAAAGCGCCGACGTCAAGCGGCGGTTTGTCCAGGAATACGCGGACAAGATCGCCCAGACCGCGCAGCTCATCGTGCGCGCCCTGCGCGAAGGCCACAAAATTCTGCTCTTCGGCAACGGCGGCAGCGCCACCGACGCTTCGCACATCGCCGCCGAATTTGTCGGCCGCTACCACAAGGACCGTGCGCCGCTGCCGGCCATCGCGCTCGGCACCGATATGGCGGCCATCACCTGCATCGGCAACGATTACGGCTACGACGAAATTTTCTCCCGCCAGGTCAGAGCCCATGGACAGAAGGGCGACATCGCCATTGCCATCAGCACCAGCGGCAATTCGCCGAACGTGCTCAAGGGCATCGAGGCGGCCAAGGCCTGCGGCCTGACGACCATCGGCTGGACCGGGCACGAGGGCGGCAAAATGGCCGCCCTCGTGGACCACGCATTCATCGTGCCGTCCACCGTCACGGCCCGCATTCAGGAAAGTCACATCACACTCGGCCATGTGTTGTGTGAACTCATCGAGGAAGACCTGTTTGGCAAAGTCCAGTAAGAAAATCCGTCCCTCGAAGCTCCCCCGCACGGCACTGCCGCCGATTGACGTTTCCAAACTGAAGACCTATCCGCTGGACCGCCGGCACAGCAAGGTGAAACTGTCTGATTTTGCCACGCCCTGGAAACGCGGTGACTCCCTGCGCACGTTTCTGAGCACGCTTCCAGACTTTCTTGCCGTCAACACGCTGCGCGCCGTGGCCCAGGCCATCGCGAAGGCCTGCAAGCGCGGCAAGCCGGTGATCGTCGGCATGGGTGCGCATCCGACCAAGGTCGGCTTGAATCCGATCCTGGTGGATCTGGTCGAGCGGGGCATCGTCACCGCCATCGCCATGAACGGCGCGGTGGTCATCCACGACTTCGAACTGGCGCTGCTGGGGCGCACGTCGGAGGACGTGGACGCCGAGATCGATTCGGGCCGCTTCGGGATGGCGGAGGAGACCGGCCGCATGATCAACGACGCGATCACGCGCGGCGCAAAGGAAGGCTGGGGATTGGGCGAGGCGGTCGGCCATTACATCAACCGTTATCAAGGGCAAGTCCCCCACCGGAAGATCAGCCTGCTCGCCACCGGCGCGCGGCTGGGTGTGCCCGTGACCGTCCACGTCGCGCTTGGGACGGACATCATTCATATGCATCCTTCGGCGGATGGCGCGTCCATCGGCGCGTCCTCATTGCTCGACTTCCGCCGACTGGCTGCCGTGGTCGCCGAAATGGAGGGCGGGGTCGATCTCAACCTAGGTTCCAACGTCATCATGCCAGAAGTGTTCTTGAAAACCGTGACGCTGGGGCGTAATCTGGGCCACGCTTTGACCGACATTACGACGGTGAACATGGATTTCCTCTCGCACTACCGGCCATTGACCAACGTGGTGAAGCGCCCGACACAGAAGGGCGGCCACGGCTATTCGCTCATCGGCCATCACGAAATCATGTTCCCCTTGCTGGCCGCCGCCGTGCTTGAAGAGTTGGGAGCCTAGGCGGATGGCGAGACCGTCGCTCACCGAGACCGTTCCTGTCACCCTCGAACAGTTACGCGCCCATTGGACCGATCTGAACGGCCGTTATTTTGACGGCGTGCTGACTCCGATCGACATCGTCTGGAGCGCTCGCCTGACCTCATCCGCCGGCATGTTCGTCAGCCATACCGGGCCACGGTCGCGGGAAGATGGGCACGACGGGCGGGCGCGCCGGCTCATCCGCCTCTCCGCGCCGCTCTTGCAACATCTCTCCGAGCGTGAACTGCTCACCACGCTGGCCCACGAGATGATTCACCAGTGGCAGTTCGACGTGCGCAAGCGGCGGCCGGACCATGGCCAGGATTTTCTCGAGAAAATGGAGGCGATGAACCGCGACGGCCTCAAGATCACGATCCACCACACGCTGGACGCGGAAGTCAGCGCCTTCATGACCTACGCGTGGCGCTGCCTCGAGTGCGGGCAGGATTACCAGCGCCAGCGCCGGACGATCCGGCCCAAAGATCACCGCTGCGGCGCCTGCCGCGGCCCGCTCGGCGAAGTGCTGCCCGGAAAACTCACCCGCAAACGGCGGCGCATTCAGCCACGACATCAGTCCGCGCAACACCGGCCATCCCCGTTCGTCCAACTGGAACTCCCCTTCACAGCCGCCTAATCAGGATCTGCCATGGCGAAATGGCCACGGCTCATTGTCTTCGGCGATGTGGACGCGATGTTTGCGTCTGCAGCAGTCGTGGCCGATCCCTCGCTCTCCGGCAAACCGGTGGCCGTGGGAGGCCCGCCGCCACGCGGCATCATTGCCGCCGCGAGTTATGCGGTTCGAGCTTACGGCGTTCATTCCGCCATGCCGACGGGGCATGCGCTCAAGCTCTGCCCCAACCTGATTCTCGTTCCGCCGGACCGTCCTCTCTATTCACGTCTGCATGAGCAGATGCGTCAGGTAACCGATCGGTTCTTTCCCGCCACGGAGTGGAGCAGCATCGACGAGTTCTATGCCGACGCGACCGATCTGCAATTGCTGCATCCCGACCCGGCTGTGCTGGGGCGGACGGTCAAAGACGCGCTCTTCGAGGCAACCGGCCTCTGCTGCACGATTGCGATCGCCGCGAGCAAGCTCATGGCCAAGGTCGCTGCCGAAGCACACAAGCCGGACGGCCTCGCCATCATTGAGCCGGGCACGGAAATGGTTTTTCTGGCTCCGCGTCCGGTCAAGGCACTCCCCGGCATCGGGCCGAAGACCGCCGAATCATTGGAGCGGATCGGTGTCTGCACGATCGGCGATTTGCTGGAGCCGCGTTTCGAATCGCCGCTTCGCCGCATCTGGGGGAAACGACTGTCGATCGTGCAAGCGCTGGCGCAAGGGATGGACAACGATCCGGTCGTCCCGGATCGCGAGCGCAAGAGCACGGGGCATGAAACGACCTTCGAACATGATACGGACGATCCGGCGTTTCTGGAAAAGACCCTGCGCGGGTTTCTCGCCGAATTGGCGCACGAGCTGCGAGTGGAAAGTCTCGCCGCCGGTTCTTTTACCGTCAAACTCAAAGACTCAACGCATCGACTCACGACGAAGCAGCACCATTTCCCCAAGCCGCTCAACGACGATCCGATGATGTGGAAGGACATCCGCGCGGCGTTGCACAGTCTCATGGTTCCACGAACGAAGTACCGGCTCGCCGGTGTGACGCTAGCTGACTTCGCACCGGCAAACGTGGGTCTCTTCGATCAACGGCGGAGCAAGGCCCTCGCCGCCATGGACGCCATCATCGAGAAGCACGGCGCGAAGTCGATCGGACTGGGTGGGATTCGGGAAGAGGAAGAGTAAGAAGAGCTCCGGTCAACCTTTTGCAGGCTTCACTGAATTGAGAAACGCCTCGACTTCCTTGATGACGATGTCTTTTTCCTGAGGGCTCAGCTTATCCCAATGCTCGCGCAGCGGCTCGAAGAACCGCCGGAGCGAGGAATAGAGCGCATAGGTTTTGCTTCCCTTGTCGTCCAGATCGGCCATCGTATCTTGTCCTCTCTTATCTATCGTCTTATCTATCGGCGAAACGCATCCTTGGCCTTGACGACGTCGGTCAGCAACGCATCGGCCAGCCTGGCCGCTTGACGGCGGCGGAACCAGTAGCGAAGGGCCAGGGCCAGCATGATACCGAGTCCAGCAAGGACAGGCAGGATGTTTCTGTCCGTCATAGAGCCACCAGCATAGTGAATTGCACCGTCCGGCACAAGCCGGGTCCGGGCTCCTGAAGGGGCGAGCCCGCCCATCCGGCCTCGTGGAACCGGCGGCCAGCGCGTCGCAGCGGCGTATCGGCGGTTGCAGTAGAAGCCGCCATGAATAATGCGGGCTAGGATTTGCGCCCGCTCTTCCAGTAAGATGAGCCTCCATGCTGGACAAGATCAAACCCAAAGCGGATCTGATGAAGATCCTCCCCATCCGGCGCGCACAGGGACGCCGGATCGTGTTCACAAACGGCTGCTTCGATTTGCTGCACGTCGGCCACATCCGCTATCTGCAGGCCGCCCACGACATGGGCGATATCCTGGTCGTCGGACTCAACACCGACGAGTCGGTACGGACATTGAACAAGGGCAACGGCCGTCCTATTGTCCCGCAGGGCCAGCGCGCCGAGGTGCTGGCGGCGCTGGCCTGCGTGGATTATGTCGTTCTGTTCGAGGAACAGGACCCCGGACAGCTCATTGCCGATCTGCAACCGGACGTCCTGGTCAAGGGCGGCGACTGGAAACTGGAGCAGATCGTCGGCCGCGAATCGGTTGAAGCGCGCGGCGGCATCGTGCGCACCGTCCCCCTCATCCCCGACGTCTCCACCACGAGCCTCGTCGACAGGATTAAAGCCCAAAAGCCGTGACGCGTAATCCGTGATGCGTGATCAGTGAGAATCCATCACGAAAGCAGAGTGCCTCCCGACGGATCACGGATAACGGTTCACGCCTGACGATTCCCCCATGCCGGTAACCGCGTCATCGCCAGCTTCATGGGATCAGCTTCTCCAGCCCGTGCAGGACGCCCTGCGTGGCGAGAAGGGCCGGCCTTGCCTGACCGGCCTGCAAGGCTCGGCGACGGCCTTTGCGCTGACGCTGCTGGCGCAACGTCAGGACCGGTCCTGGCTGATTGTCGCTGTCTCTGTCGAAGCCGCTTAACGCCTCTCCGACGATCTTCTGTTCTTTCATGACCTGCTCGGGCTCTCGACGGAACCGCTCGCGCTGTTCCCTGAATGGGAAACCCTGCCCTATGAAGCTACACCTCCACACGTCGGACTGATCGGGCGCCGGATGCGGACGCTGCACCGCTTGACGGCCGGACAGCGCACCCTACT
>JANOEZ010000490.1:0-4573 GCA_031413335.1 Nitrospirota bacterium | reverse complement strand
ACGGCTGGAGTTCCAGCACCCCAACGTCGCCTTCTTCAACGTCGCATTCAAGAACCTGCCACAGAAGGGATCCTGACCCTGTGGCTCAACTCGTCTTCTTTTATCTGGCCGGCATCATCGTCCTGACGTCCATCCTGGTGGTGGCGCTGCGGAACCCCATCTACAGCGCGCTCTCGCTCCTGATCATGTTTTTCCACGTGGCGGGGCTCTACGTCACGCTCCACGCGGAATTCGTCGCCGCCGTCCAGATCATCGTCTACGCCGGCGCGATTCTCGTGCTCTACCTCTTCGTGGTCATGCTCCTGAATGTGAAGCGCGAGGATCGATACCATGCGCAGCTCCCCCTCGGCGCCCTGCTGGGCGCGACGATCCTGACCGAAGTGGTGCTGCTCCTGTGGCAGCGGGGCGGCAGCGCGCCCGCTCCGCCTGCGGCCGCCCCGTCGGCGCCTGCCATCGGCAATACGGAGGCGATCGGCGAAGTGCTCTATTCGACCTATGTGTTCCCCTTCGAGGTGGCCTCGCTGATCCTGCTGGTGGCCATGATCGGCGCAATCGTCCTGGCAAAGCGGGACCTGTTCGAGCAGAAGGGCTGAACGATGGACGTGCCGGTTTCCTATTACGTGATCCTCAGCGCGATCGTGTTCGTCACCGGCATGGTGGGCGTGCTGATCCGCCGGAACATCATCATCATCCTGCTGTCGATCGAGTTGATGCTGAATGCCACCAATATCAACTTCGTCGCCTTCTCGAACCATTTCCAGAACGTCGCGGGGCAGGTCTTCGTCTTCTTCGCGCTGACCGTGGCCGCGGCCGAAGTGGCGGTGGGATTGGCCATCATCATCGCCCTCTACCGCAGCAAATCGAGTATCAACGTGGACGAGTTCCAGTTGATGAAATGGTAGCCGAGCCAGGACTGAGTGCTGAGGACTGAGATGATACTGAGCAAAGACTTAATTCCGACCTCTCAGTCCTCGTTACTCAGTCCTTGTGATTATTTCTGAATCTATGGAATACATTCTCATCCCCCTGCTTCCCTTCGCCGCGTTTTTGATCCTGGGCCTGTTCGGCCACTGGATCAAGGACAAGGCGCATCTGGTCGCCGTGCCGGCGGTCATCGTCTCGCTCATTCTGTCCGTGCTGGCATTGCTGCAAGTGGCGGGCGGGCACCACACGTCCATGCCGCTCTATACCTGGTTAACCTCGGGCGATCTTCGGATTGGCCTCGGCATTTCGATCGACCGCCTCACCGCCGTGATGCTGATTCTCGTCACCACCGTCAGTTCGCTCGTCCATATCTATACGATCGGCTACATGCACGGCGAGAAGGGCTACGCGCGGTTCTTCGCCTACATCGCGCTCTTCACCTTCTCGATGCTGATGCTGGTGATGGCGGACAATTTTCTCCAGTTGTTCGTCTTCTGGGAGGCGGTCGGCCTCTGCTCCTATCTGCTGATCAGTCACTGGTACGACCGGCCGTCTGCCTGCGCCGCCGCGACCAAGGCCTTCGTCGTCAACCGCGTCGGTGATTTCGGGTTCATGCTCGGCCTGCTGCTCGTCTGGTACAGCTTCGGTTCGCTGGAATACCGGCACGTCTTCGCGCAGGCCGCCGACCTGGCCGGTGAGACGCTTAATCTCCTGCGGCCCTTCGGCGGAACCTGGGAAGTATCCACCCTGACCCTGATGTGCCTGCTGCTCTTCACCGGCGCGGTCGGCAAATCGGCGCAGGTGCCGCTGCACGTCTGGCTGCCGGACGCGATGGAAGGCCCGACGCCGATTTCGGCGCTGATTCACGCGGCCACGATGGTGACCGCCGGCGTGTTCATGGTCGCGCGGCTGCACCCGCTCTACAACCTGTCGCCGATGGCGATGGACGTCGTGGCCATCACCGGCGCGGCGACGATGCTGCTCGGCGCCACCATCGCGCTGACGCAGACCGACATCAAGCGCGTCGTGGCCTACTCGACCGTCAGCCAGCTCGGCTACATGATGATGGCCTGCGGACTGGGCGCCTATGCGGCCGGCATCTATCACCTCCTGACGCACGGCGCGTTCAAGGCGCTGCTGTTCCTGGGCTGCGGCTCGGTGATCATCGCGCTGCACCACGAGCAGGACATGCGCCACATGGGCGGCCTCAAGGACAAGCTGCCCGTCACCTATTGGACCTTCGTGATCGGCTCGCTGGCCCTGGCCGGCTTTCCGCTGACCGCCGGCTTTTTCAGCAAGGACGAGCTGCTCGTCTCCGCCTGGTCGTCCGGGTCGCTCGGACAGATCCTCACGGTCTTCGGCCTGCTGACCGCGCTCATGACGGCCTTTTACAGTTTCCGCCTCGTGTTCGTGACGTTCTGGGGCGCCCACCGCGGGCCATCCCATGGGCATGGCCACGGACACGGCCATGGACAGAGCCACGGCGGCACGCCTGCGTCGACGCCTGGCGGCGCGCATGACATTCATGAACCCTCTCCGACAGTTACCCTCCCGTTGATTGTGCTGGCGGTGCTGTCCATCGCCGCAGGCTATTTCGGCATCTTCGAATTTCTCGCGCCGGCACTGCCCGGTCCGGCTGCACATGCAGTCGGCGGACATCATGGCCCGGCCGCCACCATTATTATGGTCCTGGCTACGCTGATGGGACTGAGCGGCATCGCCGCCGCCTATTATGTGTACGTGAAGTCGCCCGGCCTGCCGGATCGTTTGGCCCAGCAGTGGCAGCGGCTCTATCGCCTGTCCCTGAATAAATGGTTCGTGGACGAGGCCTACGACCGCACCATCATACGCCCGACCTTCACGCTGGCCGATCAGCTCTGGAAACGTGTGGACGTGGCAGTGATCGACGGCGCCGTGAACGGCGTGGCCCGTGGGATCGCCTGGTGGGGCTGGCTGCTGCGCCTGTTCCAGAGCGGGCAGACGCAGCATTACGCGCTCGGCATGACGCTCGGCGCGGTGGTGATTTTAGGCGTGTATCTGTTGTTGTAACCATGTCTATCAAGTCTGAAAGTCCAAAAGTCATCAAGTCCGAAGACTTTCGACTTTACGACGTGACGACTGTTTGACTGAATTATGAGTGACGTCATGCTTCACACCGGCGGGTTCCCCTGGCTCACGACCGTCGTGTTCCTGCCGCTGGCCGGGGCATTACTGCTCCTGCTCATCGACAAGACGGCTCACCACACGATCCGGTGGATCGCGCTGGCCGTGTCGCTCGTCGACCTCGTGCTGTCGCTGCCGCTCTGGTCCCTCTTCGATCCTTCGACGCCCCGCATGCAGTTTGTGGAGCACGCCGCCTGGATCGTCTCGCCCCCGATCAATTACAGCGTCGGCCTGGACGGCATCAGCCTCCCGCTGGTGTTGCTGACGACGTTCCTGACGCCCTTCTGCATCCTCTGTTCCTGGCGCGCGATCGAGACCCGCGTCAAGGAATTCATGGCCGTGCTCCTGATCATGGAGACCGCCATGATCGGCGTCTTCGTCGCGCTGGACTTCGTGCTGTTCTACATTTTCTGGGAAGCGATGCTGATCCCGATGTACCTGCTCATCGGGGTCTGGGGCGGGCCGAACCGCCTCTACGCCGCGGTGAAGTTCTTTCTCTATACCCTCGTCGGCAGCGTGCTGCTGCTGGTCGCGATCCTCGTCCTGTTCTTCCAGGGCGGGCAGACGTTCGACATTTTATTGTTGTCCCGCGTCGAATATGCGCCGGCCCTGCAGAGCTGGCTGTTCTGGGCCTTCTTCGCCGCCTTCGCCGTCAAGGTGCCGATGTGGCCGTTCCATACCTGGCTTCCGGACGCCCACGTCGAGGCGCCGACGGCAGGAAGTGTGTTGCTGGCCAGCGTGCTGCTCAAGATGGGCGCCTACGGCTTCCTGCGGTTTTCGCTGCCGATGCTGCCGGACGCCACCGCCGCCTTCACGCCGATCATGGTGACGCTCTCGCTGATTGCCATCATCTACGGCGCCTACATGGCGCTGGCGCAGGCCGATCTCAAAAAACTCATCGCCTATTCCAGCGTGAGCCACATGGGATTCGTGACGCTCGGTATCTTCGTGCTCAACGCGCAGGGCATCGAAGGCGCGATCCTCCAGATGGTGAACCACGGCATCACGACCGGTGCATTGTTCCTCTGCGTCGGCGCCATCTACGAGCGCACGCATAGCCGTATGATCGCCGACAACACGGGGCTGGCCAATCCCATGCCGCGCTACGCGACGGTTCTCGTCATCTTCACGCTTTCGTCTCTTGGGCTCCCCGGCACGAACAGTTTCGTCGGCGAATTTCTGGTGCTGGTCGGCACGTTCTTCTGGAGCAAGTGGATCGCCGCCGTCGCGTCGCTGGGGATTATTCTGGCCGCGGCCTATCTTTTGTGGATGCTGCAGCGCGTGGCCTTCGGCATCCCGAACGCCGCCCACGCATCGCATCTCCATGATTTGAACTTCCGCGAATTGGTGACGATGGCGCCGCTGGTGGTGCTGGTGTTCTGGATCGGCTTCTATCCGAATCCGTTGCTCGTGAAAATGCACGCAAGCGTGAATAATCTGATCGAACACGTGGATGTGAGCGAACTGGAAGTCGCCCGGCATGAAA
>JANOEZ010000489.1:0-1267 GCA_031413335.1 Nitrospirota bacterium | reverse complement strand
CGACGCGCGGCGACGGCACCACCGGCGAAGATGTCACGATCAACCTCAGAACGCTCCGTTCACTCCCCCTCCACCTGCAATCCGACGCCCATCCGCCTGCCCGGCTCGTCGTGCGCGGCGAGGTCTATATGCGGCTGGACGACTTCCAGGCACTTAACCGCCGCATCACCGAGCGCGGCGACGAAGCCTTCGCCAACCCCCGCAACGCCGCAGCCGGTTCGCTCCGGCAATTGGACTCGAAGATCACGGCCGAGCGGCCGCTCGTCGTCACCTGCTACGAAATCATGGGCCAGTCCGGCCAGTTACCCTCGACGCACTGGGACGAATTGGACGCCCTCGTCCGCTGGGGCCTGCCGGTGCCTGCGCACCGGAAACAGTGCGCGACGATCGAGGAGATTATCGCCGTACACTGTGAAACCGAAGCCATCCGCGACACGCTGCCCTACGAGATCGACGGCCTCGTCGTCAAGGTGAACCGACGGGACTGGCAGGGACGGCTCGGTGAAAAGTCCCGCAGCCCCCGCTGGGCCATCGCCTACAAATTCACGCCCCGCAAGGAAATTACCGTCGTTCAGGACATCGCCGTGTCCGTCGGCCGGACCGGCACGCTCACGCCGCTGGCGCTCCTGAAACCGGTCGAGGTCGGCGGGGTCACGATCAGCCGCGCCACGCTGCACAACGCCGACGAGGTGGCACGCAAGGATATCCGTGTCGGCGATACGGTGAAAGTGGAACGCGCCGGCGACGTCATTCCCGCCATCGCGGAACGGATCGAGGTGCCGGGACAGAAACGCGAGCTGCCGTTTCAGATGCCGGACCGCTGCCCGATCTGCAGCTCAACCGTCGCCCGCGAAGGCGCCTACTATTACTGCACGGGGCAGGCCGCCTGTCCGGCGCAACTCAAAGGCGCCATTGAACACTACGCCTCCAAGAGCGCGCTGAACATCGAGGGGCTGGGCAAAAAAACCGTCGCGCAGTTGGTTGAGGAAAAACTGGTGAAAAATCTGGCCGACCTCTACCGGCTCAAGAAGGAACAGCTGCTTGCACTGGATGGCTTTGCAGATCGGTCGACATCCCTTCTGCTCAACGCCATCGCTCACTCCAAGGAGGTCTCCCTGGACCGGTTTCTGATGGGACTCGGCATCCGCCAGGTGGGCCAGCACATCGCACATGTCCTGGCAGATCATTTCAAGACGCTCGATGCCATCATGGCCGCAGACCATGAAACCTTCGAAAGCGTCCACGAGATCGGCCCCGAGATCGCCGC
>JANOEZ010000488.1:0-10634 GCA_031413335.1 Nitrospirota bacterium | reverse complement strand
CGGACCGTGAGCTTGGCCAGCAGCCCGTCGTAATAGGGCGGCACATCGTAATCCTTGTAGACGGCGCCGTCGATGCGCACGCCGATGCCGCCCGGCGAGAGATAGGCGGTGATCTTGCCGGTGACCGGCCTGAAATTGTTCCGCGGATCCTCGGCGTTGATGCGGCACTGGATCGCGTGTCCCTGGAGCGTCACGTCCTTCTGCTTGATCTCCAGCGGTTTGCCAGCCGCGATCGTGATCTGCGAGCGCACGATGTCCACGGCGGTGATCTGCTCCGTGACCGTGTGCTCGACCTGGATGCGCGGGTTCATCTCGATGAAGTAGTACTGTCCCTGCTGGTCCAGGAGAAATTCGACGGTGCCCGCATTGTCATAATCCACCGCGCGGGCGATTTTCATGGCGGCCTCGCCCATCTCCTTCCGGAGGGCCGGCGTCAGGACCAGCGACGGCGCGATCTCGATCAGTTTCTGGTGGCGGCGTTGGATGGAGCAGTCGCGCTCGCCCAGGTGCACCATATGGCCGTGGCGGTCGCCAAGAATTTGAAACTCGATGTGGTGCGGCCGTTCGATGTATTTCTCGATGAAGACGCTGCCGTTTCCGAAGGCGGCCTGGGCCTCGCGTGACGCGGTGTCCATGTTGGCCTGCAGCTCCTGGTCGGACCGGACCACTCGCAATCCGCGTCCGCCTCCGCCGGCGCTGGCTTTGATCATGACCGGGTAGCCGGCGTCCCGGGAGAAGGCCAGGGCTTCGTCCTCGCTGGTGACGGCCTGCTCCGTGCCCGGCACGATCGGTACACCGACCTGCTTTGCCAGATTCCTTGCCTGGATCTTGTCGCCCATCAAATGGATGGCTTGCGGGGATGGTCCGATGAAGGTGATGCCCGAGGCCTGGCACAGATGGGCGAAGCCGGCGTTCTCCGAGAGGAAGCCGTAACCCGGATGGATGGCATCTGCGCCGATGCGCTTGGCCAGATCCACGATCTGCTGTCCGTCCAGGAAGCCTTTCACGGGGCCGGGGCCGACGAGATAGGATTCGTCCGCTTTCTTGACGTAGATGCCGGTCGAGTCGGCGTCGGAATAAATGGCGGCGGTGGCGATGTTCAATTCGCGGCAGGCGCGAATGATGCGCATCGCAATTTCACCCCGGTTGGCGACCAGAATTTTCTTAAACATCGCCGGCTTTCACCCATTCTGACGTGGGGGCTGTCAGAGGCCGTGCAGGGCCTCAAAGTCGGTGTAAGGTAGCACAGGGGCTTAATTTGTGTCGAGAGAAGTTGGGGCGCTGTGTGGAGGGCTTGCCGGTGGATGGCGGGGCCATCCACCGGACGCGCAGGTTACTTCGATTGGACCAGAAATCCCTTGGACCGGGCGTTGCCGCCGCCGGCGACGATGTCGATGAATGACATGCCGGCCTTGGTGTCCGGGACGGTCGTTTCGATGGTGGTGTCGTTGATGAACTTGTAGGGCACCTTCGTCTCCCCGGCGGCGCTGAAGGCCACGCCGTGGAAACATTCCTTGGTGCCGAAGTTCTCGCCCTTGATGACGACTTTTGCGCCGGGCTTCGCTTCGTCCGGCTCGACCTTGAGGATCTTCGGCCGCTTGGTCCGGTCGCAGATCGGGTCTTTTTCAACTTTCTGTTCGTCAAAGCCCTTGATGGATTCCGTGCCGAACATGCTGAAGCCCGTGCCGTCCTCGATGCTGCCTTCCGGCTTCTTTTCTTCGGCGGCAAGCGGACCGACGGGGACGATGAGGAATGATGTGATGATGAAGGCGGAAATCAATCGAGTCATAAATCCCCCCGGGTGATTAGTGCTTCTGCTCCAGCGGCGTATAGCCTTCGATATCCAGGATCTTTTGTCCGTCCGGCGACAGCGCAAAGGCGGCAAACGCGTCCACCGTCGGATTCGCCTCTTTTTTACTGAGCAGCAGAACCGGACGGCGGAGCTTGTAGCGCCCGTCTTTCACCGTTGGCTTTTCCGGTTCGACCTTATCGACTTGTAAGAGGCGGACCGCGACGCCCGAGGCGACGGCTTCCAGCGCCGGTCCCATGGAAATAAACGTCACGGCCGAGAGGGGCGGGAGCGTGCCGGCCACCGTTTTGATGACCGTGTCGTCGGCGCCGATCACTTTGGTCGAGTCGGGGATTTTGCCGGCAATGCCGAGCTGCTGTTCGAAGGTGTCGCGGATGTTCCGATTCCTGGGACGGTCCAGGAGGAGAATCTTGGTGTCCGGTCCTCCCACCTCGGCCCAGAGCCTGACTTTACCGGAGAAGATGCCGGCGATCTGTTGCGCGGTGGCCTCTTTCATATGGTTCGCGAGGTTCACCATGATCACGATCCCATCCCACCCGATCTGCGACGCCTGGAGGTCCGGGTCTTCCTTCCCCGTCACGGCGATCTGCGCCTGGTCGCTCTTGAGGAGCTCGACCGGTTTGGAATTTTCGTTCCATTGAATATCCACGTAGGCGCGCGGGTTGGTTTTTTCGAACGCGCGGGCGAGTTTTTCCAGGGCGTTGACCTCCGGGCCGTTACCCGCGATGACGAGATGCCCGATCGTGTCCCCGGCAAAGAGCGGAAGCGTGTCGGCGAGCAGCAGGCTTGTCCAGAGGAGCGCGAGCGCGAAGAGGTGCATGTCAGGTTGAGCCAGTGCCTCCGCCACCGACATTCCCGACGCCACCGGCGTCCCCGACGATGTCGGTCGCGGTTGGTGTGGGGGGCTTCGTCCGTTTGCCCAGGGCCGGCGGCAGTTTTTTGAACTTGTCCATCCGCTCGCCCAGCATGTCGTAGGCTTTCATTTCCTTGAATCCTGTTTTATGGGTGCCCACGATCTTCGAGGCAAAGGCGGACAGCAGCCGGACGGCTTTCTTGGCCTTGCAATGGGGGCAGACGGTGTCCTCGGAGCGGGCGTTCATCGACTGGACGATTTCGAACCCTTCGCCGCAGCTCTCGCACCGGTATTCGTACATCGGCATCGGAATCGGTCCTCTCAACCTCTGTCTAAATTATAGCCGATTTGCCGGGCAGATGCGACAGGAGAACGGGTCAAAAGTGAGAAGTGAACAGTAAAAGGTCAACGAGCGGGAACGGCAGAGCAGCTCTGCCCGTCCATAATTCTCCAACCGTTCATTTCTAACTTTTCACCTTTTACTCGCCCCCGCCTTGACCGCACGGCGCGCGGTCGAGTATCTTAGCCCGGACGTGCGGTAGGGCAGTGCGATTGAACAGGGGAGAGGGACATGCCGTTGTTGCTTCGTCGGTATAAGTTGACCAGTGGGATGATGCAGGAAGAGCGGATTGATGATCCGGACAGGATCGAGCGGTATTTCAAGCTGTTCGACAAGGACGATGTCAAGAAACTTGGGACCGGCGTCAAGGTCTTCATCGAAAAAGACGAGTGGCAGCTCCTGCCGTAAGCCCTGTCGGGCAGTAACAAGGCAAACGTAATAAGATTCCAAGGCCCCCGTCTAGCTGGTTACCGTTTACTTTTTACGTGGCATCACCATGGTCTACTGGCTGCACATTGCGCATGCGATTGATCGGACGACGCTGCACCGCGAGCGCTGCTCGGAGGTTCCGTCCAATTTCATCCGGACGGATTTCTGGGAGGGGGGCTGGTTCGACTATTCCGACAAGGACCGGGCCCTGGCGGCCATGGAGCAATCCGGGACGGTCACCCAGCGCACCTGTCCGCTCTGCAAACCGTAAACCGCGAGTTGCCAGTGATGAGTAATGAGTAGGGAAGCATGTCGTAAGCTCAGTACTCGTTACGCATCACTGATCGCTCATCACTAACGACAATGCCCCGCCTAGCCTTGATTCTGACCACCCTGATCTGGGGTGCGACATTTCCCGCCACGAAAGCCGCACTCGCGCAGATTCCTCCGTTCTCGTTCATGTGCCTGCGGTTTCTGCTCGGCGCGATCCTGGCCGTTGGCGTCTATCTGGCCATCGGTGGCCGGCTGCGGGTGGATCGCGACCTGCTGCGCATGAGCGGCATCGCCACAATCTTTCTCTTCCTGGGCTATGTGACCCAGACGCTCGGCTTGCAGTACACCACCGCGTCCAACTCGGCCTTTATCACGGTGCTGTATGTGATTTTCGTGCCGATCTTTCTTCGGCGGTTTCAGGGGCGCACGTGGTTTTCGGCCGCGCTGGCGCTGATGGGGCTCTGGTTTCTGGTCAACCCCTCGCTGGACATGAACGTCGGCGATCTCTGGACGCTGGCCTGTGCCGTCGCGTTCGCCGGGCACATCGCCTGCATGGAGGCCTTTTCGCGCCGCGGGGAGGCCGCGCTATTTTTTCTCTGGCAGATGATCCTCGTGACCCTGTTGCTCGGGCCGGCCATGGTGATCGAGGGGCCGACATGGGCGCAGGTGGCGCCGACCGGACTCTTACTGATGGGGTTGGGCGTGACCGGTGGGCTGGCCACCGGCGCTTTTGCCGTGCAGGTGTGGGCGCAGCGGACCCTGCCGGCGCAACAGGTGGCGCTGATCTTTTCCCTGGAGCCGGCTTTTGCCGCCTGGCTGTCCTGGTATTTTCTTGGCGAGCAGATGAACGCGCAGGGCTGGTTCGGCTGTGCGTTGATATTGGTCGGAGTCATCATCGGCGGATTGGCGCCGCAGGAGCCGGAGGCTCGCACCATCGAACCGTCCGCCACCACATAGCGTTATGGCGCAAAAGTTTGGAAATAACAGATGGGTCAAGGAGGGTTGGCTCGATAATCGGACCGAGGGGTGCGTCGTCGGACGCATCACCTTCGCGGTGATCGGAGCGGTGGATCTCTATCTCAAGGGCGACTTCCGTGGCGAGATTGCCGGCAAGGCCATCCGGTTCACTAATCCCACATTCGAGGACGATGACATGGCCGGCCACGTGATCGGCGATATGGACAGTCCACAGGTCGGCGAAGTCAATCTCATCTCATTCGATCCGCATCCGAACCTCGCCCCGCATCCTTATATCGAGTGGTTCTCTGTCCAGAAGAACCATTACCGCATCGAACTGGCGCCTGAGGATGCCCGGATTCTGTCCGACAGCGAGGCGGCCGAACTGGATCGCGACAGCCAGGCACTCCGCGACGCGCTGAGTTCGCAGGTGCGTTCGACGCGGGATCGTTCGGATTCGGAGTGGGTGTAGCGTCCGTCAGGTGTGTTACTGGAAATTCTTGAGATGTGTGGCCAGCATGCCGGCGACGAGTTGCTGGTCAACGGGCCAGGCGTAGCGGATGGTGGCGGTCGGGTGAGCCTGCTTCAGCGCGGCTACTTCCTCAGGAATCTCGATCTCGGCGTGCGAGCCGCCGGCGGTGAACATGGACGAGACGACGGTGATGTCCTTCGTGCCTTCCTTGATTAACTCTTCGACGGCTTCTCCCAGAGTCGGCGCGCAGAATTCGTTATAGGCAATCGCCAGCCGGTCGCCGTTCAAGAGCGGCCGCAGTTGGTTCGCCAGGGCCTCCAGCCCTCCTTTATAAGGATCGTTTTGCGGTGTTCTCGGCCAGCGGCGAATCCTCTGATCAATTTCATGTTCTTCCGGCGACATCGGTTTGCCCGCCGCGCGCCGCTGAGCTTCCAATTGCTTGAGCTTGCGGATCAGGTCATGCGGACAATCTTTCGGCACTCCGCCGTGTCCCACCAGCACGATGGCCCGCTGCGCTGCTTTCATAATTCGTTTCTTTTCCTGCGGATGACGAATAACGATTGACGAATGACGCCCTTCATCCCTGCCGCTCCAGTTCTTCCAAAGCGGCAAACAAATCCGGATACCGCAGCGTATAGCCCAGCTCGGCCAGCAGCTTCCTGTTGCTGATCCGCTTGCCGGCCATGGGATCGGCAGGCAGCGGCTTGCCGGTTCCCCAGCGCGCGGCGGCGGCGTCCATGATCTCGGACCAGCGCCGCGGCGTGCCGTCGCTGACATTATACGTGTCGCCGGGCACGCCGTCTTCGAGGGTCTGCAAGATGATCGCGGCCAGGTCTTCGATGTGGATCAGGTTCACGAAGCGGTGGGAATAGCCGACTCGGCCCTGGCGGATCCAATCCAATGGATTTCGTCCTGGACCGTAGATGCCGGCCACGCGCAACACGATTGCGCCGTACCGCTCGCGCAGCAACTCCTCGCCGTGAACGCGGGCGATCGAGCGATCCACGGGAGCGGTTTCATCCACCGGCTCGCCGCGTACGGCCTGGGGCGAACCGTCGTAGGCGGACGTCGCGCCGAGCACCACGAGACGTCGTAGGTGAGGGGCGACCTGCTCGCCAAATGTCCCGACGGTGTCCGGCGGCACAGCTGGAAAGGTCCAGACCACGTCTGCCTGCGCCGGAAGTGCGTCCCACGTCCCGGCATGATCGAGATCGAACCGGAGGCGTTGCTCGGGGGGAATGTCCTTGAGATTCGTCTCCGGTGTGCGGCTGGCGGCGAAGACGATGCGGCCCTCGGCCCGGGCCTGCCGGAACAGCACGCGGCCGGTGTAGCCGGTGCCGAGGATGACTAATACTGGTGACGACATGGAGCGGGCTGTTTAGACGCGATCATGTGAGTGGCAATAGTCGGATGCTCGTTTCAAAAAATTCTTCAATATCTGCGGATCGTGCAACCGGTCTTCATCTTCGACCGGCATGGCTGGAAAATGCGTCATCAAGGCTTGCGCGAAGAGGCCGATCCCATCAGGTGTCTCAACTCCCTGCGCGCTGATACGAGGGACTTTCCCGATGCTGCAGCTCGGCGAGCGGGCCTTGAAGACATAACCGGAGAGATCCAACCGTTCAAGTTCGCGCAGCCGGCGCACTGAGAACTGCTGCATGGTAGCCGTGTGGTCCACACTGGTTGTGATGGTCACAAGCCGCGCCGCCTCCGCGGTTCCTTCCAGGCGCATCGGTTCTCGCGGGACGCCGAGCCCCGCTTCCACTTCAGGACACACGGGCACCCATTCCACGAATTGACTCAGAGTATCGGCGAGCAAGGCGTCCCGCTTGTGCCCGCCGTCGTAGCGGACGTGGTCACCGAGCAGGCACTGGCTGATCCCGATGCGAAGCAATTTTATAGCGGTCATCAGCGGGCAGAGTGCCGAAGCGATGGGGCAGTGTCAAGCATGCCCCCGCATGGTTGCCTCGCCGACGCTTTCAGGTGGGAAGAGCGGCCGGGCGATGTTCAACCCGGCCGCCAGAGAATGCAGGAGCAACGGATCAGGCTACATCTTTCCGCGCTTCTCGAAGTAGTCGTCGTATTTGTGGATGAAATCCTTCTGCACCAGCGGCGCGTGGCAGGCGCGGCACTTGTTGAAGTCCTCGGCCAGGGACTTCCCGTCAGGGCCAAAGGCAGAATAGACCCAGGCGCCGTTCTTCTTGTCGTCCGGCACGTCCTGGCCCCAGCCCTCGCCCTTGCTCATGATAAAGATTTTCGCGAGCGCTCCTTTGACCAATTTTCCGTCCGGCCCGGTTTCGAGCGCGCCATCTTTCTCCACGGCCTTGTAGAGTTCCATGACCATGGTGGTGCCGTTGGCAAAGGGCTGGCCCTGCGAGGCTTTCGCGCCCGTGGTGTTGATATAGATGTCGCGGACCTGCTTGGCCTCGGCTTTCTGCACACCGGTCAGGAACGTGGGCCAGCTCTTGTAATCGGCTGGAAACGCAAGTTGCCCGTCCTTCGGTTTGGCCATTTCAGAGCCCATCATGCCTCCACATCCCACGATGGCGATGGCGAATGCCGACAGTAGTAGTCGTTTCATATCAGACTCCCTTGGTTGAAGTGGACTGCCTATTACATCCGTGATTTCACGCGACGAACGACGGACCATCTTATCATACATGATTACGCAGCATCAGTTCTTTTGGATGGGGATTCAGATAGATCTGCCCTTGAAGGTACGCGATGTCGAACTGGCGGACGTAATGCCTGACAAGGGTCAGCGGAACGACCAGCGGCGTCAGCCCCTTGTGGTAGTCGCCGATCACGCCATGCAATTCCTCCTGTTCGTCTGCAGGGAGCTGTGCGGTGAAGTAGCCCACGAGATGGTGCAGCACGTTGACGTGTTTGCGCACGGTGGCCTTGACGGCGAGCGCCTCCATGAACAGCACCCCATAGCGGTGAGCCAGATCGGAGGGGGCGTGCTGCTTCGCGTCGGCCACAAGCCGCCCGAGGGTTTGGTAATGGGTCTGGCTGTGCGCGAGCAGCAGGTATTTATGGGCAGTATGAAAGACGACGACAGACCCGCGCGTCACGCGGCCGTCCATCAGGTCGCGCCATCGGCGGTAACAAAACATCCGTTCGATGAAGTTCTCGCGCAGAACTGGGTCGTTCAGCCGGCCTTCTTCCTCGACCGGAATCAGGGGAAACCGCTCCATAAAGGCGTGTGCAAAGAGGCCGACACCGTTTCGGGTCGGCATGCCGTGTTGGTTGTAAAGACGGACCCGCTCGATCCCGCAGCTCGGAGAGCCTTTCTTGAACACGTAGCCCGACAGGTCCAGCGTCTCGAGCTCGCGCACCCGGCGCTCGGAGAAACGCGTCATCATATGCGTGTGGTCCGTGCCGTGTTTGATCGTGATGAGGCGCGGCCCCTCGTCGTGGCCGACGAGCCGCATGGCTTCGCGGGGGGTGCCCAGCCCGGCTTCAACTTCGGGACACACCGGCACCCACTCGACAAACTGGCTCAGCACGTCGGTGAGGAATGCATCCCGCTTATGCCCGCCGTCGTAGCGGACTCCATCGCCGAGCAGGCAACGGCTGATCCCGATGCGAACCGGATTCGTGGCAGTCATGGGGCGCACAGTGCCCAAGGTGGCTGCAGGAGTCAAGGCGGGGTTATCGGCTTCCGGCATGCAGGTACTCGTTGCGGGCGTGATCATGGTCCACCACCGGAACAGGGTAGTCGTGTCCCTGCCGACAACCATAGCGGTCCTGTTCGTCGGCGGTCATGAGTTCGGGCTGGTGAATCAGTTTCGTCGGAACCGACCGCAGTTCCGGCACGTGGGCGCGGATGTACGCTCCATCAGGATCGAATTTTTTCGCCTGGAGCGTGGGATTGAAGATCCGGTAGCCGGGCATGGCATCGGTGCCTGTGGACGCGCACCATTGCCAGTTGCCGTTGTTGGCCGCCAGATCGGCGTCGAGCAGGTGCTCCATGAAATACCGTTCGCCTTGTCGCCAGTCGAGCCGCAGGTCTTTCACCAGAAAGGAGGCCACGACCATCCGGACGCGGTTATGCATCCAGCCTGTCTGATTGAGTTGCCGCATGCCGGCGTCCACCAGCGGAAAGCCGGTGCGGCCCTCGCGCCAGGCCCTGAACAGCCGGGCGTCTCTGCGCGGAGGCGGCGCGTCCTTGTTGGGACGGAACGGCCCGCTGGCCACTCGGGGGAACGACGAAAGAATCTGCTGGAAGAAGTCCCGCCAGACCAGTTCGTCCACCCAGGTCTGGATGCCGGTCTGCCAGGCTGCGCCGCGTGTGTTCCATTCTGCGAGCGCGGTATGCACCGCGCTCCTGGGCGAAAGCGTGCCGAACCGGAAGTGCGGTGAGAGCTTCGACGTGCCGTCCACGGCGGGACGGTTGCGCCCGATGCCGTAGTCCTTGATAGGGCCGTTGAGAAACCATCGCAGCCTGCGCCGGGCTGCGGTCTCGCCGGCAGGGAATGTCAGCGACAACGAGTCGTAGCCCAGTTCATCCGGTGACGGCAGATCGATCGTGACCTTGCTGCCGGGTCCGGCACGCCGGGACGGCGGAGGGAGGACGAGCGGAGCCGCCGCGCGCCACTGCGTCCACCAGCGCGCGCGGTAGGCGCCGTACCGCTGCAGGGGAGTGCCGGCCGCCGACACCACTTCACCGGCTTCGAACACGACATGATCCTTGAACGTGCGTACGGCGATGCGGGATGTCGCCAGCTGCCGGGTGACGGTTCGGTCGCGCTCAATGGCGGATGGTTCGTAATCCCGGTTCCAGTACACGACGTCGGCTTTGACGTCACGCGCCACCTTGACGACTTCCTCGACGGGATCGCCCTGGCGCCAGGTCAGCCGCAGTCCGTGCTTCGCCAGCGCAGCGCCGAGTTCCCGCAGGCATCCCAGCATGAAATTCACGCAGGCCGATCCGAATCGCTGCGAACGCAGGAGCGGTTGATCAAAGACGAAAAGAGGGACGACCTCGTCGCATTCGGTCATTGCCGCGGTCAGTGCCGGCTGGTCGTGCATGCGCAAATCCCTCCGGAACCAGACGACGCCGCGCATCAGGTGTTCTCCTTCGTGGTGCTGTCCGGTTGTTCCGGTGTCGGGGGCATCTGCCAGAGCCAGAGCGGGTTGACGGTTCGCTCGTTGCCGTTCAGGCCGTCTTCCTGCCGGTCCAGCCAGAGCGTTGCGGGATAGCCGTCGCTGTCCAGGACCCTGCCATAGTACAGGGGAGACTTCACGATGAAGTAGTAATAGGGGACGGGGGATTCAGGCAGTTCGACGGAGAGGATGGTCACCTGTGAGCCAAAAGATTGTTCCAGGTCCCGGCGGGTCGTACCGTCGAACCCCTGTTGCAGCACGCGATGGAGCGTCACGGCATCCGCCGCGGTGCCGGTTGCGCTGCGATAGTACACCGCCACGAGTCCCATCGGCAGGACATCCCAATCGAGGATCCGTTCTTTCCTGTACGCCTCGGCGGCGGGCTGCTCGT
>JANOEZ010000487.1:0-4565 GCA_031413335.1 Nitrospirota bacterium | reverse complement strand
GTTATCCGGACTTCGTGCCGACGCCGGCGGACCTGCTGAGTTCGGTGGCATTTCCCGAAAAGCCCAGTGCCAAGGAAGCGGCGGCTGGACTCAAAGGCCTACGTTGGCGTGCCATCGAAGCGGAGGATGCGTTCTGGGCCGAGGTGAAACCCTACAGTCGCGCCGTCAAGCGGCTGCAATCAGTTCCGAATGTCCGTGTTTTGCCGGTGCCCGACCGGGTCTTTCAGGTGCATCAGGGCGGCAAGATCGGCGTCCAGAGCAAGCTGGCGCTGAATTCGCGCAGTGTCTTGTCGCTGGTCTATACACCGGGTGTCGGACGCGTCTCCGAAGCCATCGCCAGGGACAAGTCGAACGTCTACCTCTATACGACGAAAAGCAACACCGTCGCCGTTGTGACGGACGGCTCGGCCGTCCTGGGCCTCGGTAATCTCGGGCCCGAGGCCGCGCTGCCGGTCATGGAAGGCAAGGCGATGCTGTTCAAGGAGATGGCGGGCATCGACGCCTGGCCGATCTGCCTCAACACGCAAGACGCGGATGAAATTGTGCGGATCGTACAGGCCATCGCACCGGGCTTCGGCGGCATCAATCTGGAAGACATCAGCGCGCCGCGTTGCTTCGACATCGAACAGCGGCTGAAAGCGTCGCTCGACATTCCCGTCATGCACGACGATCAGCACGGCACGGCGGTCGTGATCCTGGCCGGCCTGATGAATGCGCTGAAGGTGGTCAAAAAACCGATCGAAACGATTCGGATCGTCGTGAACGGGCTGGGCGCGGCGGGCCTGACCTGCTGCCGGATACTGCTCACCGCCGGCGCACGGCAGATCATGGGATGCGGCCGGCAGGGGATTATCATGGCCGAGCCGCCGGAACGTCTGCTTGCCTCTCGCGACAATCTACTATCCTGTGTGCACCGCGACCGTCCAAAGGGTACACTCCAGGACGCGCTCAAGGGCGCCGACGTCTTTATCGGGCTCTCCAGCGCCAACCTCCTCACACCGGCTGATCTTGATCTGATGACTCCCGACCGCATCGTCTTTGCCATGGCCAACCCGGACCCGGAGATCAAGCCCGAACTGGCCATGGGACGTTGCCGGATCTTTGCCACCGGCCGGTCGGACTATCCGAACCAGATCAACAATGCGCTGGCGTTTCCAGGAATTTTCCGCGGCGCGTTGGATGTGCAGGCCCGCGAGATCAACGACGCGATGAAAATGGCGGCAGCGCGCGCGATTGCCGGCATCATTCCCCGCGACACCCTTACAGAGGACTATATTATTCCGAGTGTCTTCGATAAGCAGGTGGTTCCGCAGGTGGCCCAGGCGGTCGCCCAGGCCGCCCGGGAGACGGGCGTTGCGCGGAAGACGTAATCCGCGAACCGTTATCCGTTAACCGGCTTGCGAATCACGGATTACGGATAACGTTTAACGAGCCTCGCCGCCCAGACTTCTCTCATAAAGCAGCACTTTCCATCCGTCCTCTTCGCTCAAAAACTGCCCGACGATCGGCAGCATGCCTGTCCCCGGCACGCGCCCGGACTGTCCCATGCTGCCGTTCTTGAGCACCCACATCATTTCGCCTGGCGTCCGTACCTTGTTGAACTTGGGGTTGGTGAAGTCCCTCGGCTGGATCGGCAATATCTTTGCCGCACCGCCATCACCCTTGCCCTCCGGTCCGTGGCACTGGAAACAGGTGCCGCGTCCGAGAAAGATTTCCTTGCCCTCTTTCAATATTTCAGCGGTCGGCTCGAATGGAGACTTCAACGCTTTCGCGTCTGCCAATTCGCCGGATGGCACGCGCGGAATCTTGATGTCGAATTCGCCGCCCGCCTGGCCGTAGCCGGATGGATCGACGGCATGACCGGCACGTGGAGCTATCAGCACCAACACACCGACTGCCAGCAGTAAACGAACCATCGTCGTGTTCCTCCAGAGAATAAAATTGGTTCGAAAGCGGGCGGAGTCTAACACAGCTATTTTCCATCAGGCAACGTTCCAGATTATGCTAAAATGCATCGCATCTTCCGGAGGCCGTGAATGCCCTTCGATTTTAGAAAATTAGGGAAATACCGTGTTGGCATGCTGCGTCGCATCGCCGAACTCAAATCAAAAGCTGAAGATAGTCTCGACCTCGCCATGGACACCATGATGCAGGATCGGGTGGACAGCTACTTCCGCATCGAGCAGGGCTTTGCCGAGATCGAGCTCTCCTTGCAGACCATCGAAGCGGACCTGGCGCTGGTCGGCGATATGTCCACCGCCCAACGACTGGAAGCCCGTTTGGAATTTGTCGAAGACCGGTACGACGAGATGGACAGCGAAGTCCGTGAACGGCCACGTCGTCGTCGTCGCAAGATCAACCTCACCGACTTCTTCAAAGCCGCCAGCGGGGGAGGCGGGGCCATGCCCGGCCAGCCGGGCGAGGTGAACACCGCAGGCGAAGCCTATGACGCCCTGGGATTGAAATTCGGCAGCTCGATGTCGGCCGTCACCAAAGCCTTCCGCGAGAAGGCAAAGGAGTTTCACCCGGATGCCCGCAAGGGTGATCGCAGTTCGGAGCCGCAATTGCGCCGAATCCTCGAAGCCTATCAGTTGTTGAAAGAATATCTGAGCCTGAGCAACATGGACCCGACAACCGGCGCCCGTGGCGGGTTTACCCCGACCGAATAGCTCACCGTGACAAAACACCCGCAGCACCCCTATATCACCGAGCGCGGACCGTTCGAGGAGTTGTGCCGGCAACTCCGGCAGGCCGACCGCATTGCGCTGGATACGGAATTCATCGGCGAAGACCGGTTCACACCCAGGCTTGAGATCATTCAGATTGCCGCCGGCGATCTCTGCGCTGTGGTGGACGTCCCGGCACTCGGCACGCTGGATGGCTTTGGAGAAATCCTGGCCAACCCAAAGATCGAGAAAGTGTTCCACTCGGGGCGCCAGGATCTGGATCTGCTGGCTGCACACACGGGGCAGGTGCCGACGCCGTTTTTCGATACACAGGTGGCCGCCTCGATGGTGGGCTACGGCGCGCAGGTAGCCTACAGTCAACTCGTTCAGAAGGTCACAGGCCAAAAGTTGGAGAAGGCGCACACCTTCACAAACTGGAGCCAGCGGCCGTTGCTGCCTGATCAGATCAATTACGCCATCGAGGATGTGTTGTTCCTGTTTCCAATTCACGACCATCTGAAGAAACGGCTCATGTCGCTTGGCCGGTTAGAATGGGTCGAGGAGGAGTTTGCCCGCCTTCGCGCGAGCGTGGGCGCCCACGCCCACGATCCCCGCGAGCGCTACCAGCGCATTCGTGGGTGGGAGAATCTCAAGCCCCAGTCAGCCGCTGTGCTCCGCGAGCTGGCTGCCTGGCGGGACGAGGAAGCCCAGCGTCGAAATGTCCCACGTGGGCGCGTCATCCGGGATGAAGTATTGGTTGAGCTAGCCCGCCGACCGCCTCATACAATTGAGGCCATGAGAGGCATCCGCGGGCTCCACGGCAACGAGGTGGACAAGCGGGGAGAGGCGATTCTCGCGGCCATCCAACGGGGTCTGGCCATTCCCTCGTCCGAATGGCCCGAAGTCGCCCCGTCCAAACGGCCTGAGCCGGAATCAGCAGGGCATGTGGATTTGCTGCAAGCGGTCCTCAAGGCCCGTGCCACGGAAGAACACATGGCGCCGACACTCCTCGCGACATCATCAGACTTGCAGGCGCTCGTGGAAGCCAAGCACGACCGCGAGAAGCTGGATCTCCCGATCCTCTCCGGCTGGCGCCGCAAACTGGCAGGGGACTTACTGCTGCAGGTGCTGGAGGGGAAGGTGTCCGTCAGCGTGGATCCCAAGAGTGGAAAACTGAAAGTTTCTCATCATCCCTAGAGCAGTTTCTTTACAGTCTCTGCTGGCCGCGCCAAAATCACTTTCTCGCCCTTCTCAACCAACGGCCGCTGAATCAGATCGGGATGCTTGAGCATCAGGTCAATTAGCTCATCCTCTGAAACAGCCTTCTTTGCCAGTCCCAGCTCTTTATAGATGTCTTCCTTGGTCCGGAGGATGTCTTTGGCCGACAGTCCGGCCTTTTTCAGCAATCCCTTCAAGAGCGCTTTGGTAAACGGCTGCTCATAATAGTTGATGGCCGTGAACGGCTGGCCGCTGGCCTGGACCAGTTTGACGGCCTCCCGGCAGGTGGAACAGGTGGGTTTCTGATAGATGGTAATGTTCGCCATCTGGCACAATCCTTTCGTTGCCAACTTGACGTTGTTTTTTCTCGCGTGGTAATTGAAGACAGGTTATAGGTTATTGGCAATGGGCAATAGGAAGAACGAATGAGCCTATAACCTATTACCCAGTACCTATCACCTGCTCGCGAAGAAAGATATGCCGTCAGCCGGAACCAGTTCAAGTGGGAACTATGCCGTGGTAACCACCACGCAGCGGGTGCTCAAGGATTTACGAACAAAGCGGAAGGGGCAGCCGGTTTTCGTGGTCGGCCATACCCCGGAGCGGAAAGGGCAGGAAGCCATCTTCGAACTGTTCAACGAACGACTGGCATTGGTCAAGTTCTCAGACGGGGTGATACTG
>JANOEZ010000486.1:0-1057 GCA_031413335.1 Nitrospirota bacterium | reverse complement strand
CGACCTGACCGGCAGCCCGCCGCGCCTCATCCCATTGCCGCTGGCGTTGGACTGGGCTAACCGCCATGCGGCCGAGAACCGCGCAGGCTGGAAGGCTAGAGCCCTCTTGGACAAGGCGCTCGACACGATTGGGAAGTGTCTGGACCGGCAGTCCTTCTATTGAGACGATGCGTTGTGCCCGAACCTCCCTTTAGGCTATGATCCGCCCCGCTTCGGTTATCTGGTTTGTCTCGTTTGTTTGGTTTCTTTGGTTGAACAAGATAAACCAGACAAACCAAACGAACCAGATGAACTCTATTTTTAGGAGTCTTCAGACATGACTCGTCCCGTGATCGCCTGCCTGGATTTGGAAGGAGTGTTGGTCCCAGAGATCTGGATCAATGTCGCCGAGAAGACCGGCATCACGGAGTTGCGCCGCACGACCAGAGAGGAGCCGGACTACGACAAACTGATGAAGTGGCGGATCGGCATCCTGGATCAGCACAAGCTGAAACTGACCGATATTCAGGCGGTGATCGGAACGATGAAGCCGTTGGATGGCGCAGGCGAGTTTTTGGGGTGGCTCCGGGAGCGGTGCCAGGTGATTATTCTCTCTGACACCTTCTACCAGTTCGCGCTCCCGCTCATGCGGCAGCTCGGCTACCCCACACTGTTTTGCAACAGTTTGGAGATGGACGGCAATGGGAGGATCGTCAACTACCACATGCGCCAGCCGGATCAGAAGCGCCAGTCGGTCAAGGCTTTGAAGACACTCAACTTCAAGATTATTTCAGCCGGTGATTCCTACAACGACACTCCGATGCTCGCCGAAGCGGACACCGGTGTGCTCTTTTGCCCGCCCGACAACATCATCAAAGAATTCCCGCAATTCCCCGTCGCCAGGACTTACGAAGAACTGAAGCAGCAGTTTGTAAAAGCAGGGCTGCGGGAGCGATAAAGGGAACAGGGGTTAGGGGATAGAGGGGAAGTGCTACCCAGCCTTGAAGCACTCAGCGATACGCCTCGCGCCGATGCCGAACGAGTAGCACTCTGACAGCATGAGCGGTATCATCGATCT
>JANOEZ010000485.1:0-5841 GCA_031413335.1 Nitrospirota bacterium | reverse complement strand
TGCGGGTTGCCGGCTGGCTCGGCGGACGAACCGGCACGTTCGCCGCTGGTGCGACCTCCGGCTGATTCGGCAGGCGGACGGTGACATCGCCGGCAGGTACCACAACGGGCGAGCCCGGCGTGCGAATCGTGACGTCGCCATCAGGGGTTCTGAGCGTGGCATCGGCATCAGCGCCTGTTGTTTGGGCCAGTACCTGCGCCAAGGCGGCCGTCTGGATTTTGCCTTGCAGGCTTGGCGGCAAGGCCGCGATCGGCAGGCCGTGGGGCAACAGGGCGGTTGTCTCGCGATAGTCCTTCAGCGCCGACCAGCATATCTGGCAACCCTCCGTGAGGTGGGTTTCCAGGGCCTGGCGCTCCGGCGGATCCAGTGCGCCGACGGCGTAGAGGGCGAGATTCTGTTCGAATTCTTCGTGTGCCATGGTCGTGGTTACTGTCCCCAGCAGGGGCGTAGCCCCGTTCTCAACTTGTCCATGCCGAGCTTGATCCGTGTTTTGACTGTTCCCAGAGGCTCATTGAGCCTGGCTGCAATTTCAGAATGCGAGAGCCCCTGATAGAAGGCCAGTTCGATCGCTTTCCGCTGGGCCTCCGGCAATTCGGCCAGTGCCTTGCCGACCAGGCTTCTGGTTTCGTTCCCCGCACTGGCTTCCAGAGGGCTTGGATTCCCGTCCGCCAGTTGCACCGCGGGCGAATGATCAATGGGATCCGTCACGCCGTGTCCCTTTGCGGTACGCGATCGCAGGCGATCGATGGCGCGACTTCGGGTCATCGTCACCAGCCAGGCCATCGGCGTGCCTCGTGCGGCGTCATAGCTGACCCGTTTGCGCCAGACTTCCAGATAGACGTCCTGCAGCAGATCGGCGGCCGAGTCCCGGTCGCCGAGGATGCGAAAAGCGAGTGAAAAGAGCAGCGTGCTGGATTGTTCGTAGAGCTGGCCGAATGCGCCCCGGTCGCCCCTGGCCACGCGGGGCAGCAGGTCTGGGTCGAGACCGGATGCGGCTGGCTTTGGGGATACGTCCATACGTGCCGACTATACGACGCAGTGCGGTGCCTGGACCCGGTGCGGGGCGCATCATACCATTTCTACGGGCGGAATCGGCAAGAGGATGGGTCAATCGCTCGAGATCGAATGACGGGTCAGGGAAGGGACGGTCGTCTGGCAGGAACGAACAGATTGGCCAGCCCCTTCAGACTTTCCCAGACGCATGACAACACGCGCCTAGCGTAGTGGAGATAGAGCCGGGCAGGGCTTGCCGGAGCGTAGTGCATCATCATGAACTCACGGGACGGCACCAGTAGTGCCCAGGCGTAGCGGGCTTTGGCTCGGAGGCCCTTGATGGCAAAGCACTGCGCGAGACTTTCGATGCCGTCCACCGCCAGCGGACCAGTAAAGAGGCGGGCGGAGTGAGGGGGCGGAAGCGATGCGGACATAGTCAGCCCGGCGATGACCTGATCGGGGATCGGCGAGTGGAATTCACGGACCAGTGTCGTCAGGACGTCGGCAAGCAATCCGGCCGGCATTCCCTGGCCGATCGTCGAGACGAGGAGAGGCCAATCAATGGCCGATGCATGACGACGTAGCAGCAGATCCAGTTCGTGCCACCAGAGCAGCGGCGCATCGGCGCCCTTATGCTGCAGGTGCCAGCAGAGATTGATGAGGAGGTCTTCCTGGCTCAACAGGCACGTCTCGACGCCGGCGACCCTGCCGCGCCGGCACCGCTCCCAGACTCCATTCATGTCGATGATGTCCATAAACGGCGGGTAGGCGAGCGTCCAGTGCGGCTCCACGGTGATCCACCCGTGCCGATCTTTCACGAACTCGAGCGTGTAGGAATAGGCTTCCGCGAACCCCGGCCGGCGGTCCACCTCGGTGTAGCCGAGGTGGTGCAGTGTGTCCCGCACACCGGCACAATCGTCCCGCTTCACAAGCAGATCGAGATCGCCCATTGGGCGAACCGATGGCGCATCAGAAAGATATTCCGCAAGAGCCAGCCCCCGCAGCGGGGCGCACGAAATCTCGCGACGGTTAAGCTCACAGAGGATTGCCGTGAGTTCGTCGGCAAAGATGAGGGTCTTGCCGGCCATCGCCGCCACGTTCGCCTTCAGACGGTCGTGTACGTGTGAAGGGATGACGGAGGGATGCTTACAACTCCACCGGTGAAGCCAGGGTGCGAGCCCGTGATGTTCCGCATCGCTGGCGAGCTGATCCCATGTGGAACGATCGAGCGCCGGCAACGGCGCAGAGCGCACGCGTTCGTTGAGCAGCGTCAGGAGCACGGGATGGACGCGTGGAAATGTCATCGTGCCAGATCCTTATGAATCGCGGCCACCACGGCAGGAATGTGGCTGAGACGGCGCGGATAGGACAGGGACTTTACCGGGACGAGGTTCGCCAACTGAGCCGCCCACGCGAATTGCCGTGTCAGCCGGGCCGGCTCGGTGATGATCGTGTTGAAGGTGTTGGCGATGAGTTCCAGGCACGCCTGGCGGGGTGCGAGCGGGCCGATCGTCACCCGGGTCGGACTGCGACGGGTGATGGGCGGCTGCAGAACGTAACAGGCGCGCAGTGGAACCGCGTTCGTGCAATGCTCGTGATGGTCAAGGGGAAGGATCATCTTCCTCGTGTGGGGATTCATCTGCGCCCCGGATCGGCCGGCGCCAAACAGGCGTGCGGCAATTTTTGGAAAAAGTTTGATCCGTGGGGGACCGGGATGGGCCAGGATGACGTTCGGCCGGCCGGGAACATGGCTGGTGACAAGCAGATCGTCGGTCAGCAGCCGGCTACCGGCCTGCAGAAACGCGGCACCCAAACTGGATTTGCCGTGGCCGCAGGTGCCAAGCAATGCGACGGCCTGTTCTCCGATCAGCACCACTGTCGCATGCAGCGGTTCGAGACCCTGCTTGATCAGGGCGAAGGACAGCGTCTGTGAGACCAAATAGGTCTGAAGGGTCTCTCGGGACCCGTGCGTCAGTGCATGGTAGGTAATGCGCCGTCCGTCAGCTGAGATGAGAAATTCGAACAATCCAGACCAGCGAAGATAGTCCGAGCCATCCGGCAACGGCGTCCGGAAAAACCAATCGTCCGTATCGCTGGGGCGACGCTGTTGAGGCGGAACATGGTTAAACTGCGATGCGGGGGCTTCGCAGAGATCAATATCGACAGTGCCGGACCGGGTGCTGCGCGGACAGTCCAGCAGCATGGTGCTCTGCAGGTGGATGCCATAGAGGTGATGTCGGTACGGTCGTGAGGTTGACGCACGGTGCGGTTCCCGGGACGGGCGCATCGTTCTGGCCTGCCTTCGGGGCACGGCCGGTTGCACGGGCGACACAATCATGCCGCGCCGCTGGCGGTGACCCTGGTCGTGGGTTTCATGCCGGCATCATTCATCATTCCCCCTTTCATCTGCGTCAGGCGCCGAAGGTCTCCATGGACCGTCAGGGCGGGAGAGCGGTATGGTTTTTTGCGCGGCGCGTTGGAAGTCTTCTTGCCTGATTTCATATGAGCTCCTTACGTTAATCCGTGTCACTGCACGGTTGTGTACACCGGTCTGCCGGAGACCGGTGTGTGGGGCAGTGCCTCGTTCTGCACAAAAAACACACGCAGCCAGAGTTCAAGTCCCAGCAGGTCGGAGAGCGCCCAGGCGGCTTCGGACGTCTGGTTGTGCAACTGTTGCCGGTACGCCTGCAGCAGGCTCTCGGTTGTCGTGCTGTTCAAATATCCCCACTTGACGGCAGCGGACTCCGGCCCCAGGTAGTTCACGAGCTGCGGAAAATCCTGTCGGATACCGGTATTGACGAGGTGAGAAAAATTTGCTTTCCATTTTCGTTCCGTGATCGCGTCCGGCAAAATCCCGCGCATCGCTTCGCGGAGGAGTCCTTTGGGAACACCCTTCCAGGTCTGAATCTCGCCTGGAATGCCCATCAGGAACATAATGAGATCGCGGTCGAGGAATGGAAAGGCCATGTCGCACCCATGCATGGCTGCCACCTTGTTGTCCCATTCCATGCAACGGACCTGAAAGGACGATCGCACTTCATCGTACAGCGAGCGGGCATGGATGGTGGGCAAATGAGTGCCCAGGACCGGCTGTGACGGGACATGCCGGAGCGCGCGCCGGCGAAACGAATCGGCGTACCAGGCAGGCGGCGACGAGGCCCGCAGGCGACGGAGCATGGGCAGCAGCGGCGCCGGCGCGTGATGTTTGATCAGATCCAGCCAGAACCGCTGTCTGAAGACGCGCGGGTCGGCATCGGTCATCCAACGACCGAATTCCGTGAGGTGCTGGTGAATATCGCGCCAGGCCAAACGCCGAAACAGGTCCACCAGGTAACCCTGCGGGAACAGCACCTGGTCGGCCCAATGTCCGGTCAGGACGACGCGGGCGCCCTGCTGTCGGGTCGTCTGGAAAAAAGTGTGCACGGTGTTCCATTGCTGATCGAGGAAGGGTGCTTCAATGTGCCAGAGCGCTTCCCGGCAGACATTCATCAGGCCGGGAGACTCCATTGGGATGCGCTGGATGACAAGGTTATACATGCGCTCGATCTCGACCAGGAACTCCTTTTCGTCGGATGCCGATCCCTCTGGAGACAGGTAGGAGAGTCCGATGAGTGGCGGGAGTGACTCGGACCGGGTCCGGCGCAGCGTTTCTGCGAGGCACAGGATGGAGGAGGAATCCAGGCCGCCGCTGATGGAGACCGCGACTGGATGCCGGCTGCGGAGCCGGCGCCGTATCGCATTGGTGAGATGATGCCGAAACGCCTCGGCATACTCCTGGATCGAGTCGAATCGTTGCGCGATCACGGTGAAATCCCAATACTGCCGTGTCTCAATGCGTTCGGGCGTCACGGTCGCGACGTGGGCGGGTGGCAGGCTGACGATGCCCTGGAAACAGGTCATGCTCACGTCCTTCGGCCGGCTGCCCGCGACATAGCAGGCGAGCATGTCGTCATTAGGCCTGGCGATTATCTTTGGATGCGCAAGCAGGGCCTTGATTTCGGATGCGAACAGGAAACAGTCGCCGACACGGCTGTAGTAGAGAGGCCGGATGCCCAGCACATCGCGTGCGAGCAGGAGTGTCTGTCGGCGTTGATCGTAGAGCGCCAGAGCGAAGTCGCCGGTCAGGTGCTCCACAAACCGCTCGCCGTGGCGTTGATACAGCGCCAGAATCAGATCGGGATCCGAGGAGCGCGTCGTGAGGTCCGGCTCCTCGCGGAGTTGCGCCAGTATGTCCTCGCGGTTGTCGAGGCGCCCGTCGAAAACCAGGACCGTGCCTGATCGGTGCAGGACGGGCTGGGTTTCAGTCTCTGATTCTGGGGTGACGCGAAGGAGCTGGCAGGCGAGGCCGACCGATTCATGAAGCCACTGTCCGTCGTGATCACCTCCGCGATGGGCCAGACGGGTGCTCATTGACGTCAGCAGTGTGCCGGAGACAGGCTGGCCGCCAAGATTCCAGATGCCGGTGATCCCGCTCATGACAGGCTCCCGTTTGGCTGCCGAATCAATTGCAGAGGAGCATAGGCCGTTGCGTCGCCGGCGTCGGCAATGACCGCTCCGTTCTGTTCCAGCCATGCATGCGCGGTCAGGGAGCCGTCACGACGTGACACGCCGATTCTGAACGTGGTTGCCATGCCTCGCCCAGCCAGTAATCGCGAAAGGACGAGCGTTTCCGTCAGACATGTCGTCGCCCAAAAGTGGTGGCGGCTCGTGGCATTCACTAATTGAACGGACCGGGAGAGAGAAACCATGGAGGACCGGGAGAACCATCCGGCTGTTCGAATCCGCTGGCATCGCATGAGTAATCGGTCGAATGGAACGATTCGGATGGCGAGATCCATTCCCGCCAGG
>JANOEZ010000484.1:0-1822 GCA_031413335.1 Nitrospirota bacterium | reverse complement strand
CGAGGGCAGTCAGGTCACAGCATGCATGGCTCAGGCAATTAAGATCAAGCCTGCACACGACGCAACGCGACCTCATGCACCAAGAGTGACAATGCCGGACGCTGCATCCTCGGGCACGCTCTGCTAGCCTCTATTTGTGTTTCCCGGCCGCCGGTTCCTTCTTCGGTTCCAAAATCTTCTCGCCTTTCTTGAAGACCGCATAGATCGCCTGTGACGGGCAGGCATCCAGGCACAGACGGCAGCTTTCCATGCAGCGCGAGGCGTCGAACTTGAGCGGCGGGGTGGAGACCCAGGCCCCGGTCGGGCAGACAGGGATGCAAATCGCATTATGCGTGCAGCGGTCGGGGTGGCGGACGAGGTGATCGCGGATGAGCATCATGGGTTTGACTCCTTCGAAGAGACCTTGCGAGAAGATCTCCAGCATGTTCTTTTCTTCCATGGGACTCTTACTTCCACTCTTTGACGAGCTGACGAATCCGATCCTTTAATTCCGGAATCTGTTCCAGGTTGTTCTGAATCGCGCCGATGATTTTTTCCAGCCGTGCGGCTCTGGTTGCGTCCTTGTCTAGTTTTGCCAATCGGTCATACTCTTTATACGGTTCCGGATGCCGGGGCTCCAACGACGCGCGCGCGGTATTCAACCCCTCGCCGAGTTCCTTCGGCTGCGTGTCCAGCGGAGGGGCGACGAGAAACGAACCGTCCGTGAACACCAACGTGGCGTAGCCCGGCTTCGAAGGCAGCGGGGTGACGGTTTCGATGGTTTTGCCCATGATCTGTTCCCATGATCCGGCCAATCCTGGAAATTGTTTCACGAACGCGACCTTCTCCATATTGGCTTTCCATTTCTCTTCCATGGCCAGCCTCGTTAATCGTTAAACGCAGGAACTCTCGATCTTGCGATTAACGCTTCACGTCCAGGGGCACCAACTTCTTCGGCACCGGATGGTCCGGCATCAGCAATCGCTCGACGATCTCGCCCTTCATGACGTGGCGCTCGACGATCTCCGTGACGTCCGCTTCGTTGCCGACCCAATACCAGACCCCTTCGGGATAAATCACGACGCTGGGGCCGAGTTCGCAATGGTCCAGACAGCCGGCTTTATTGGCGCGCACGATGCCCTTGAGATTGAAGCGTTTCACTTCCTGCTTGAAGAAAGCGTGCAGGCGTTCCGAACCACGCGCCGCGCAGCAGCCGCGCGGGTCATCCTTCGGCCGCTGATTGATGCATACGAAAATGTGACGTGTGAATGCCGGCATGTGCCGAGCCTGGTCAGGTGGATGCAGGGGCCGAGCCGGCGTGACTCTGCATCCGCTGCAGCAGGGACGTGACATCGGACGGATCGATCAGGCGTGCGCCGGACAC
The DNA here is from genome assembly GCA_031413335.1 of Nitrospirota bacterium. Lineage (GTDB taxonomy): Bacteria > Nitrospirota > Nitrospiria > Nitrospirales > Nitrospiraceae > 2-02-FULL-62-14. Next base: position 459 of record JANOEZ010000484.1, on the reverse strand, counting down.
CTGGCTGCCGAGCAGTGCCTGGATTTCCCGCAGCCGCAGGTGGGCGCGCTGCAATTGATCGGCGGCCGTGAGGGCCGAGGCCTGGCCGCTATGCAGTTTGTCGAGTTCGGTCTTGATGTCGCGGAAATCGCGCTGGAGATTTTTTTGCATCGAGCAGGATTCGCAGTACCACTTGGGGCTGGCATCCGACGAGGGGGACAGGCGGTCGTAGGTCCGTCCGAAGAAATCCTTGCCCAGCGAGAGCTTCATCAGGGGGCCGCGGTCGACGCCGCAGGCATCGCATCGTACGGCCGGCACGGACGCTGTAGAGTCTGCCATCGGGTCGCCCTCACTGATGGAACGGCATCTTACACGAGGGTCGAGAAAAAGGTACGGTTGCGCAGTCTCCAGGCCGTACAGCATGCCTTTAACTGCAGTCAAGGGCGCCAGCAACTGCACGCGGACGGAAACCTGGCGGTA
>JANOEZ010000483.1:0-1058 GCA_031413335.1 Nitrospirota bacterium | reverse complement strand
CTCGGCACCATGCTGGAGGCGGCGGGCCTGACCTTCGACGACATCCTGCCGGTGGACGTGGGCTTCGCCCTCACCGATGCGCTCCTGACCGGCAAGGCCGACGCGGTCTTCGGCGCCTTCGTGAACTACGAACAGGTGGAGGCCGAATCGCGCGGCGCGGCGGTCGAATTCGTCAGCCCGACAACATACGGCGTGCCCGATCTGTATCAACTCGTGGTCATGACCTCGGACCGGATGGTCACGGAACATCCGAAGCTCGTCCGGGGCTTCACGCAGGCGCTCATGCGCGGGCTGACGTTTACGCACCAGCACCCGAATGAGGCTCTTGGTATCTATCTCAAAGCCAACGCGATGGCCGACCCGGCGCTCTCCGCCAAAACCTTCGACAAGACCTGGCCCTATTTCCCGGAAACACTCGCGCAGGACCCGAAACGTTGGAAATCCGTGATGGAATGGCTGCTCACACGCGGCGTCATCAAGAAACCGATACCGCTGGAAAAGCTTTTCACGAATCGTTTTGTTCCCAAACTCTGAGCTATTAGCTATTCGCTGCCAGCTATCATCTTGAGGAGTATCCATGTCGTTTAGTGAACATTTGCGAAAGATCGCACAGCCTATCTGGGACGCACAGCTCACGCATCCTTTTGTCATCCAGCTCGGCAACGGCACACTGCCGGAACGGAAGTTCCGATACTACATTCTTCAGGACGCGCGGTTTTTAGGCGACCTGGCCTGCGTGTTTTCAGCGGCGGCACAGAAAGCGCCGGATTCCGAATCCGCATTGAAGTTCAACAAGCTCGCGGAAGAGACGATTATCGTTGAGCGCAGCCTGCACGAAAGCTACGGCAAGAAGTGGAAGATGACCGCGAAGCAGATGACCTCCGTACCGATGGCGCCGACCAACTTTGCCTACACACGCCACATGCTGGCGGTGGCCGCGACCGGCGCAGCCTGTGAGATCACGGTGGTCGCCCTCCCCTGCGCTTGGATCTACTGCGTGGTGGGAAAACATCTCTTGCGGAAAGGCCCGCCACCCAAGGGACATCCCTACCGCGACT
>JANOEZ010000482.1:0-1677 GCA_031413335.1 Nitrospirota bacterium | reverse complement strand
CACGCGGAGGATTCTGCTGACGGAACGCGGCTCGTCGTTCGGCTACAACAACCTGGTCGTCGATATGCGGGCATTTCCAATCATGCGAAAGCTCGGCTACCCCGTGGTCTTCGACGCCACTCACAGCGTGCAGTTGCCGGGCGGGGGCGGCACCAAGTCATCCGGCCAGCGAGAATTCGTGACCCCCCTGGCCTGCGCGGCGGCGGCAGCCGGCTGCGACGGATTTTTCATGGAAGTGCATCCGGACCCGGACCACGCGCCGTCCGACGGTCCCAACATGGTCCCGTTGCACGACCTGAAAAAACTTCTGGAGCGATTGATGCGGATCTGCCAGGCCGCCGGCAAAGGCGCGGAGAGCGACCGATGAGCATTCAGCAGGGGAAGCGGGTGCTGGAAATTGAAGCGCGCGCCATCGCCGCCTTGGTGGACAGGCTGGATGAACGATTCGCCAAGGCCGTCGACCTGCTGCACCGATGCCTAGGCAAAGTGGTGGTCTCTGGAATGGGCAAGTCCGGCCTGATCGGCCAGAAGATCGCCGCGACGCTGGCCAGCACGGGAACCCCGGCGTTCTTTGTCCATCCGGCCGATGGCATTCATGGGGATCTGGGCATGCTGGCCAGGCAGGATGTGCTGCTGGCCATCTCAAACAGCGGGGAAACGGAAGAGGTGATCAAGCTCCTGCCATTCATGAAGCGGTTGAACATTCCCATCATCGCCCTGACGGGCCGGATGCAATCCACTCTCGCCAAAAACAGCGATGTGGTCCTGGACGTGTCCGTTTCTGAAGAAGCCTGCCCGCTAGGACTGGCTCCGACCTCGAGCACGACGGCCGCCCTGGCGATGGGGGATGCCGTGGCCATTGCGTTGTTACAAAAGCGGGGCTTCAAAGAAGAGGACTTCGCGCAGTTCCATCCGGGCGGCGCCATTGGCCGGCGCCTGCTATTCAAGGTTCGCGATCTCATGCATCAGGGGGATGCGTTGCCGCGCGTCTCCGCAACAGCGTCGGCAAAGGATGCGATTAGCGAAATCACGGCGAAGAAACTCGGCATGACGACGATGGTCGACGCCAAGGGTCAGCTGGCAGGCGTGATTACCGATGGCGACCTTCGCCGATTTCTGGAGAAGGGAAGCAATCTGGCCAAGGCCAAGGCCAAGGACCTGGGGAGCAAGTCTCCGCGGACGATCCAAGCCGATGCGCTCGCCGCCAAGGCCCTGCAGACCATGGAGCAATTTTCGATCACCTCAATCGTGGTCGTGGATGAACGGAACCGCCTGGCAGGCGTGATTCACCTGCACGACCTGCTGAAAAATGGCGTGGCCTGATCGCGAATCTCTCCGGAATCACAAAGGGAAGCAGGGCATGCGAACGACGGACGCGCTCAAGCAAGCGGACTCCATCGCCAACATCAACCTTCCCAATTTTCTGACCGTCGTCAGAATCCTGCTGATCCCTGTCTTTGTCGTGCTGTTCTCAGATCCGACACCGGACCGCTCGCTGGCCGCAGCCATTGTCTTTGTGGTGGCCGCCGTGACAGACCTCCTGGACGGCTACCTCGCGCGCCGGCATTCCCAAATCACCAGGCTCGGCCGTCTGCTGGACCCGATCGCCGATAAGTTGCTCGTGTTATCGGGCTTGATTCTGCTCGTGCAGTTCGACCGCGTGGCGGCCATCGTGGC
>JANOEZ010000481.1:0-2232 GCA_031413335.1 Nitrospirota bacterium | reverse complement strand
GCGGAGGGAACCGGCGGTCTCTGTCTCGAACGAGCCGCTGTTTATCCGGACCGTGCGGGCGGCCTTCGCGCATCGCCGGAAAACCCTGTTCAACTCACTGCGCGACGAGGGATTTCCACCGGAACAGATCCTGCCCGCGCTCGCAGTGGCCCGGATCGAACCGGCCCGGCGGGCCGAATCGCTTGGGATCGAGCAGTTCGCTGCCCTGGCGAATGTACTGGCTCGTGCGTCCGCATGACGGGACGGCGCGTGCGCGCTTTGAATTCGCCGGACTCCCTGTGCTACCATCGCACGCATGGGTGGAGCCACCACGACAAAACGCGGTGACCCCCGCGGCCAGTCCAAATCCACAACCCATCTGAAACATGAGGTAATCGGCGTCCTGCTGATTACCATGAGCCTGCTCACGCTCCTCAGCCTGGTGTCGTTCGTTCCGACCGATGCATCGTTGTTCGGTGCATCGCCGTCCGACGGCGCAACAGCCGGTACCACCCGCAACATGATCGGTTCGGTCGGCGCGACCCTGGCGTCATTTCTGTTCGGGCTGGTCGGCGGCGGGGCGTATCTGTTGTCAGTGCTGCTGGCCATGCTCGGCGCGCGCTGTTTTGTGGAAGGTGAACTGGCCGTCACGCTCCGGAGCGCGGCCGGCTCGTTCGCCGCATTGCTCTTTCTGAGCGGCCTGCTGCACCTGGAAGTCACGGCCATCCCGACGCTCTCCAGCGGTTTCGTTTACCGAGGCCAGGCCGGCGGGCGGGTGGGTGTGGCGATGGCGGAGGGCCTGCGCGGGTATTTTGCCAGCACCGGCGCCCACATCATCGTGCTGGCCGGGCTGATCATCTCGTTGCTGCTGGCGACGCCCATGTCGCTGGCCGATCTCGCCCGCCGGCTCTCGCAATGGTGGATCGCCTGCAGCGAGTTCGCGATCCTCCGCGTGCCGGCCTGGTGGGAGCGCAGCAAGGAAACCCTGTCGGCGCTGTTGCCCGAGCGTTCGGCCGAAGACACCGTCAAACCGAAAAAGATCAAACCGCGTCCACTCAAGATCAATCGTCCCGAGCCGCTCACGTCGGCCGCGCCACTCATCGAGGACAATCCCGTTGTGGTGGAGCCCGATCCGGGGCCGGCTCCTGAACCTGTTTCCGCCGTGTCCGAACTGGCCGCATCGTCTCCCGTCGAGCCGGTGGTGAAAGAAACCAGAAAAAAATCGAAGAAAGCCGAAGTGGCCACGACCCGCGCGGCGGCGGAGGGCTACGTGCTGCCGGACCCGCTGGAACTATTGAGCGATCCCTCCGGGCCGGTCGACCGCCTCACCGACGAGCAGCTCAAGACGCAGTCGGAAGTGCTGACTAAGGCGCTGCTGAATTTCGGGATTGAGGGCAAGGTCACGGAAGTGCACCCCGGTCCGATCGTCACGATGTACGAATTCGAGCCGGCGCCAGGCGTGAAAGTCGCGCGGATCGTCAGTCTGGCCGACGACCTGGCGCTGGCGATGAAGGCGGTCAGTCTTCGCATCGTGGCGCCGTTGCCCGGCAAATCCGTCGTCGGCGTCGAAGTGCCCAATCCAAGCCGCGAGACGGTGTCGCTGAAGGAAGTGCTGACGAGCGAAGCCTTCACCAAGTCCCGTTCAAAGCTGCGGCTGGCGCTGGGCAAGGATATCTTCGGAAAGCCGGTGGCGGCGGATCTCAAAACGATGCCGCATTTGCTGGTGGCCGGGGCAACCGGAGCGGGCAAGAGCGTGGGGCTGAACACCATGCTGCTGAGCCTGCTGTTCACGGCCAAGCCGGACGAGGTGAAACTGTTGCTCGTGGATCCCAAAATGCTCGAGTTTAAGGCCTACGACGGCCTGCCGCATCTGTTGCGGCCGGTGATCACGGACGCCAAGTCGGCGGCGCGCGGCCTCGGCTGGGTGGTCCAGGAAATGGAACGCCGCTATAAGCTGCTGGCGGAAGCGGGCGTCCGAAACATGGACGACTACAACCGCCGCGTGGCGCAGGAGCAGGGGACCCTGTCCAAAGAGGCGCCGGAAGCCAGGGCGACGCAGGAGGATCTGCCGATCGAATTTCTATCGGAGGATGCCCGCCTGGCGGCCGGGGATAGCACGGTTGCGGATGGGCCCAAACAGATCATGGAGCCCAAACCGCCTCCGTCTCCGCTGCCCTATATCGTCGTCATGATCGACGAACTGGCCGACCTCATGGCGGTGGCGCCCAAGGAGGTCGAGGAAAAAATCACGCG
>JANOEZ010000480.1:0-14031 GCA_031413335.1 Nitrospirota bacterium | reverse complement strand
GTGTTATACTGTCGCGCCAGTAGGGACGAAACCATCCACCCGATTGCGTGACAAGGAGGAGCGGTATGCTGACTCCAACCGGTTTGGCTCAACAGAAGCTCACCCTCGACGATCTGGCGGTCAGTGCCTACGACCACGAGCGGCAGGTTCGCGAGTCGCTCGATCCCAAGACGCCGTTCCCTGTATCCGATACGATGTTTGACGGCGAGAAGTCCTAGTCTGTTCGGCTGGGCGGCGCTCGATCCGTCGAGCGCCGCTGCGGCGCCTGATCACGCCGCCAATCCTGTTCACAGGGCATTCTGAGTTGCTTCCGTCTTCATGTCCGACACCTCTCCCATCACCTTTCTCTATTCCAACTCCTACGATCTTTCGCTTGATCTTCTGATCAGGCGGCTTGGCGCCGAACGGGTCTTTCGCTTTAACCTGGATCTGTGGCGGGAGTACTCACTGCAGATCGAAGCGAACCGGTTTTTCGTCGCCGGCCCGACCGGGCGGTCCGTCAGTTGCAACCGCATCGCGAAATTTCTGTGGCGCAAGCCGTTGACGACACAGCAGCTGTTTCCTGATCGCGCCGTCCCCCGCGAACAGGTCTATCAGGAGGAGGAACTGGCCTACGCCATGAGGGAAGTCTGGAACCGGATGTATTACGAAGGGCGGGCCGTCCTGATTGATCCCCTGTCCGATGATCTGTCCGGCAAGCTGGTCCAGGCGAAGATTGCGGCGGCCTTGTTCCCGATCCCTGCATGGCGAATCGTGGCCGGAACCTCGTCGGCGTTCGATGCCGGGCGGACCTCGGTGGTCAAAAGCCTGACCTCGCAACGCGTCGGGGCAAAAAGCGTACTCTTCACGACGCGCGTTCAGGAGAATCAGCTGGATCCTGCTTCGCCGTGGATGATTCAAGATTTGGTCAAGGCGGATCGGGATGTCACGGTGGTGGCCATTCGGGATGCCCTGTTTGCGTTTGAGTTCGACCGGGGCACGTTGCCGGAGCAGGTGATCGATTGGCGTGAGGCCCGCATCCGGAACCCTGCCCAGGCCTGGCGTCCTCACCGGCTTCCTCAGGAGACAGAGGCCACAATCAGGCAATTCATGGGCAAGATGTCCCTCCACTACGGACGTCTGGATTTCCTCCTGGCCGGCGACCGGTACTGGTTTCTCGAAGTGAATCCCAACGGCGAATGGGGCTGGCTCGATCCCCACGGCGAAGCGGGGATTCTGGCTAAACTGATCGAAGAACTTTCTCCGGACACGCCCTGCCATCCGCTGCCGAACCCGCGCCTGATTCGCGCCTGACCGGACTGGTTGTACATGCGGACCGTCCTTGACGTTTCGACGGCACCTTGTTCCGAGTATGTCGAGAGGACATGGGCGCACTACCGCTCAGCGTCAACCCTGAACAGGGTCGAAGGGTTGACTTTCCCCCGTCGAGTTTGCTCAAATGCGCGCGGTGTTCGGTGCGTGCCTGGTACACACGATGCCCTCGAACGATCCGTTTTATGCGGGCTTAGGGCAGGCGGTCCGGGTCGGGACCGAGATGCTCGCGGCCCTGATTGTCGGGGGCGGGTTGGGCTGGGCGGCTGATACCTATCTGCTCGCGTCCGGGCCCTGGGGCATGGTGGTTGGGCTGATCGTCGGTGCGGCGGCAGGCATTCGCAACGCGATGCGCACGGCGCAGAACTGGCCGAAGTAAGAAAGGCATTCCGTGGAAGAAAGTCCACTCCATCCCTTCGAGTTGCACAATTATATCCCGCTCAATTTGTTCGGCTTGGATATCTCCATCAACAAGGCCGTGATCATGATGTGGGTGGTGGTCGGGCTGGCGGCGTTTCTTCTGGTGAAGGCCGGCCAGTCGCGCAAGATGGTCCCGACCAAGCTGCAGAGCCTGGGCGAGCTGCTTGTCGGATTTATCCGGGACATCATTCTCGACACGATGGGCAAGGGCGGGCTGAGATTCTTTCCGTTTATCGCGACGCTCTTCGTGTTCATTCTGTTCTCCAACCTGCTGGGCTTGATTCCCGGCACCTATACGGTGACGAGCCAGATCGTCGTGACCGCGGTGTTTGCGCTGACGGTCTACGGGATCAGTATCGTCATGGGCTTCATCCTGCACGGCGTGAAGTTCCTCGGCATCCTGGTGCCGCCGGGCACGCCGGGCTGGCTGCTGCCGCTGATGATCCCGATCGAACTGGTGAGCCAGTTGGCGCGGCCGATTTCGCTGGCCGTGCGGTTGTTCGCGAACATGACGGCGGGCCACACGATTCTCGGTGTGCTATTCGGGCTGGCGATCGGCGGGGGGCTGCTGATCGGCTGGCTGCCCTTTGCGTTTACCATCGCGATGAACGGCCTGGAAGTCGGTATCGCGTTCATTCAGGCGTACATTTTCACGACCCTGACCTGCGTGTATATCGGGGATGCGTTTCATCTGCATGGCGCCGATGATCATGCGCATTGAGTTCACGTCTTTGATTATTATTTAAGGAAGGAGTCTACGACATGGATGCAGCAGCAGCAGCGTTGGTGGGCATGGGATTGGCGGCGGCGGGCTTTGCCGGAGCCGGCGTCGGGATCGGGTATATTTTCGGCAAGATGATCGAAGCGGTGGCGCGCCAGCCGGAAGCGGAAGGGCGGGTCGCCAAGTACATGTGGATCGGCTTCGCGCTGGTCGAGGCAATCGCTCTGTACGGTCTGGTCATTGCGTTCATCATCATGGGTCTGCGCAAGTAGGGAGCGTTAACCGTTATTCGTTAGCCGTTAATCGCGAAGACTTCTCGTTTAACGATTCACGTTTAACGTTTCACGAGAGAAAACATGCCACAGTTTGACACGCATTTCTTTTCGTCGCTGATTTTCTGGGAGTTCATCTCCTTCGGCATTCTGTTCTGGGTGCTGTGGAAGTTTGCCTTCCCGCCGATTCTCCAGACCCTGGACGAGCGCGAGCGCAAGATCAAGGAAAGCCTGGAGCAGGCGGACCGGCATCGCGCTGAGGCCGAACAGAAGATGCAGGAGTACGAGGCGAAGCTCAAAACCGCCACCAAGGAAGCCGAGACCATGCTGGCGGCGGCCAAGGAGCGGGCCCAGCGGATCATGGAGGAGAACGAGCAACGCCTCAGGACCGACACGCAACGGTCCAAGGAAGATGCGACGCGTGAAATCGAGCAGGAGCGCCGGCGGGCAATTCAGGACATCCGCAACCAGACGACCGAGATGGCGTTGCTGGTGGCCGAAAAGGTCGTCGGCCGAAGCCTCAACGACGCCGATCACAAGCGGATGGCCGACGAGGCGCTGGCCTCCGTCGCCAAAGAGTTCGACAAGAACTGATTCCGTTACAACACGATCACGGAAAAGTCCGGCATCCGCCGGGCTTTTTTATTTGGCGGGCACGTTGCCGCCACCCTGACGATAGCCGGCCGGATCGAGAGTGACGGAAGCGAAACCAAGCTGCCGGAGATAGTCGGTAATCCTGGCTCCGAGAGCCGGCTCCAGGAGGCGCGGCACTTCGGCTGATTCTACTTCCACCCGCGCGGTTCCTTCCGAGTCCCGTACGCGGACCTGCCGGAATCCCTGCCCCGATACAAACGCCTCGGCCCGCTCCACGCGAGAGAGTTTCTCGACCGTGATGGTTGTGCCCCGTTGAATGCGGGAGGAGAGACAGGCCGCGGCGGGCTTGTCCCAGTTGGAAAGGTTCAGTTCGCGGGCCAGTTCGCGGACGTCCATTTTCGACAACCCGGCTTCGACCAGCGGGCTGCGCACGCCCCATTCACGGGCCGCCGCATGGCCGGGCCGCTCGTCGCCAAGGTCATCGAGATTGGTGCCGTCCACCACCGTACGCATTTTGAATTCCTGCTGCAGGCTTCCCAGTAATTGGTAGAGATCCGTTTTGCAGTGGAAGCAGCGGCTGGCGTCGTTCTGCACGAAGGCAGGGACTTGCAATTGATCGGTCCGGACGATCCGATGGCGCGCGCCGATTTCGGCGGCGAGCTTCGCGGTCCATTCGAGTTCAATTTCTGGAAACGTCGGCGAGACCGCCGTGATGGCGAGCGCCCTGTCGCCCAGCGTATCCTGCGCGACCTTCAGCACGAGCGTGCTGTCGATGCCGCCAGAAAAAGCGACGAGGACTGATTCCATGCCCTCTAGAATCTGCCGTAGTCTATCGAGTTTCTGATGCGACATGGCTATTTACGCACAAACTAGGACTGAGTGCCGAGGATTGAGGTGAGACTTTCCGAATGCATCATTCTCTCAGTCCTCAGTCCTCGAACCTCAGTCCTGAACGTCCGCGTTACGGCTGCTTGAGTTTCGCCTCACCCATCTTGCCGACGGCGACGAGCGCGTAGCGGTCGGGATGCAGGTATTGTTTGGCGACCCGCAGCACATCATCCGCCGTGATTTTCCCGATCCAGGACGGGTACTGCGTGAAGTAGTCGAGGCCCAGTCCGTAGAATTCGACCTGGCAGAGGACTTCGGCCAGCTTGTGCGACGTGTCGAACCGCATGGGGAAGCTGCCCATGAGATAGGACTTGGCCTCGGAGAGTTCCCTGGCCGTGACCGGCGCTGCTTTCATGGCGTTGAGTTCCTTCAGGACGCCGGTGAGCGCCTGGTTGGCCGTCGCGTTGCGTGTCTGGAGGCTGACGAGGAAGGGGCCGGGTGTGGCACGGGGCTCGAACTGGCTCATGACGCCATAGGCCAGGCCCTGCTTGTCGCGGATCGAGTCCATCAGCCGCGAGGAAAATCCGCCGGCGCCCAGGATGTAGTTCATGACCGTGACGGCATAAAAATCAGGGTTCGTCCGGCTGATCCCGACGTGGCCGAGGATGAGCGTCGTCTGGGTCAGCTCCTTGTCGATCAGTTGGACGACCGGCTTGTCGATGGATGTCGGGGATGCCGCCATCCGCGCCGGTTCGGGGCCCTTCTGCCACGATCCAAAATGTTTGTCGACCAGTGCGCGGGCCTGTTCCACGGTGAGGTCGCCCACGATGGAGAGGATCGTCCGGTTCGGCAGATATTCGCGCGCGTGGAAATCCTGGACGTCGGTGTGGGTGATGGCGGGCAGTGTCTCGTCCGTTCCATTGACCGGCCAGCTATAAGGATGGCCGGTGAACACGAGCCGGCTGAACGCCTTGCCGGCCACGGCTCCCGGATCGTCTTTCTGCGCGACGATCTCGCCGAGAATGAGCGTCTTCACGCGCTGCAATTCGGGTTCCGGAAACGACGGGTGCAGCAGAATGTCGGCCAGCAACTCGAAGCCCAGGTCGGCGTCCTTGACCAGCACCCGCGTCGAGGCCGTGGTGAAGTCGTGCGTCGTCTTGGCCTCCAGCGTGCCTCCGACGAATTCGATCTGCTCGGCCAACTGCGTGGCGGTCCGGGTCGTCGTGCCCTCGTCCAGCAGGCCGGCCGTCAGGTTGGCCAGCCCGGCTTTTTCAGGCGGGTCCTGCACCGAGCCGGTTTTCACGAGCGCCTGGATCTGTACGATCGGCAGCGCATGCTGCTCGACCACGAGGACGGTCAGGCCGTTCGGCGCCACGAAGCGATGGGGCTTGATATCCGCCGCATGGAGCGGCGCGGCAAGGAACGCGAAGCACAAAATTGCCGCGAGACGCGCGGGAAAGGCGGGAAAAGCGCGACTCGAGTCGCGCAAGTCGCGCCCGTCTTGCTCCTCGCGCCTGCGACGTTGCGTCGGCATCATTTTGCCTCCGCCGCCTGGTTCGTTGGCGTGGGAATGAGGATGCCGACGGTCCGTCCGTCTTCGACGAGATATTTCTGCGCGACGCGTGTGACGTCGTCGGCTTTCACGTCGCGGAGTTTCTTGACAAACTGTTCCACCTGCTTCCATCCGGCGCCCGTGGTTTCCGCCTGGCCCATCAGCATCGCCTGGCGGAAGTTGGAGTCCTGCCCGAAGATGTAGGCGGCCTCCACCTGATTCTTCGCCCGCTGCAGTTCCTGCTCGGAGGGCGCTTCCTGCTGCAGTTTCTGAATCTCGGCATAGACCGCGCGCTCAACCAGCCCGGTGTCCTGCCCGGGCGCCACCACCGCGAAGCAATAGAACAAATCCGGATCGGTCTGCAGCAGGCTGTATTCGGCGCCGACCGCCAGCGCCAGCTTCTGCTCGTAGACGAGGCTGCGGTATAGCCGGGACGTTTTCCCATGCGAGAGGATGGATTCCAGGATGGTCAGCGCGTAGGCGTCGTCGCTGGCATGATTCGGCGTCCGGTAGCCGATCATCACGGACGGCAACTGGGCATCGCGCTTGACGATAATCCGACGCTCGCCCTTCTGCTCCGGCTCGGCCGTCACCTGTTGCGGCGGCAGCGGCCGTTTTGGAATCGGCTCGAAGAAACGCTTGATGGCCGGCAGCAGTTTCGCGGCCTTGAAGTCGCCGACCACGATGAGCGTGGCATTGTTCGGAACGTAGTAGGTGTCGTAGTGCCGCTTGAGGTCCGTCCGCGTCATCGCGTTCAAATCCGGGAACCAGCCGATGATCGGCCAGTGATAGGGATGCATCTGAAAGGCCTGGGCGAAGAGGGCTTCGGCCAGGTACGATTGCGGATCGTCTTCGGACCGCAGGCGCCGCTCTTCCTTGACCACTTCACGCTCGAGCTGGAATTCTTTTTCATCCAACAGCAGGCCGCGCAGCCGGTCCGCTTCCAATTCGAGGGCCAGCTCGACCTTGTCGGCCGCGAGGTTCTCGAAATAGGCCGTGAAGTCCTGGCTGGTGAAGGCATTGTCGTTGCCGCCGTTCTTTTTGATGAGGCGCGAGAACTCGCCCTTCGCATGTTTGGGCGTGCCCTTGAACATCATGTGCTCGAGCATGTGGGAGAGCCCGGCGCGGCCCATCACTTCGTTGCGCGAGCCGACCTTGTACCAGATCTGCACGGTGACGACCGGCGCCTTGGGCGATTCGACCAGCAGCACCTTCATGCCGTTGGCGAGTCGATGTTCCTGGACCTCCAGCGCGAAGGCGGCGGGGGTTGTGCTCAGGAACCACAGGCTGAGGAATATGATCGGGACGCGTATCCGGTCGGACGACATGTCACACGCTAACAATCGGCTCACGCGGGTGTCAAGGTGGTGCGTGGCGACAATTGTATCAGCTCGCCCAACTGGCCGCAGGCGCCGAGCACGTCGCGGCCCTTGCTTTTACGGATCAGGGCGTCGAAGCCGGCCTTCCGCAAGACAGATTGGAAGCGCAGCACGTCGCTGTCGGCGGGGCGGCGGTAGGGGCTGCCGGGGAAGGGATTGAACGGAATCAGGTTGACCTTGCAGCGAATGCCGTTGAGCAGTTTGGTCAGCCGTTTGGCGTCCTGTTCCGAGTCGTTCTCGCCGGCCAGCAACACATATTCGAACGTGAGCTTGCGATGGGGCGGCAGCGGGTAGGCGCGGCAGGCGGCCAGCAGGCGGTTGAGCGGATGCAGCCGGTTCACCGCCGGCATGAGCCGATTGCGCTGCACGTCGGTCGTCGCGTTGAGGGACACGGCCAGATTGACGCCGAGCGCCGCGACATCGCGCAGGCGGGACGCGAGCCCCGCCGTGGACAGGGTGATGCGTCTGGCTGAGATGCCAAGCCCCCACCGAGCGTTCGTGAGACGCGTCACGGCCTCGGCCACGGCCTCGAAATTCGCGAGCGGTTCACCCATGCCCATCAGGACGATGTTCGTCAGCCGCTCACCCGGCTCCAACCGGTCCTGCGCAGCCAGGGTCTGCTCAATGATTTCAGGCGCGGTCAGGTTACGTTTGAGTCCCATCTGTCCCGTGAGGCAGAATCCGCAGTCCAGCGTGCAGCCGACCTGGGTGGACAGGCAGAGCGTCAGCCGGTCCGCGTCGGGGATCAGCACGCTCTCGATGACAAGGCCGTCCTCCAGGCGCAGCAGCAATTTTCTGGTGCCGTCGCTCGAGCGGCGGACCTCGCAGTCGGACAGCCGGTCGATGGTGGCAATCGAGGACAGACGCGTACGTTCGGTCTTGGACAGATCGGTCATGCGAGCGATCTCGTGGACGCGTTCCTGGTAGAGCCAGCGGAGGATCTGCCGGGCGCGGAATTTCGGCCAGTTCAGATCGTTCACGAATTGTTCGAGCGCCGGCTCGTTGAGTGCGAGCAAATTGGTGCGCGTGGCGGTGGAGGCAGCGCGGGAGCGGTCCTGTCGAGCCATGCCCGGAGCCTAGCACAGGGCTCGAGAAGCAGACAAGAACAGCGGTTCTGCTGCAATCGCCCTCTCGCGGTGGCGACAAGTTGGTATATAATTGACCCATTGAATCCCGTCGTGTTCCATAGACGTGTCCCGGTCGTGCGTGTCCGAGGTGCTATGCGCATCGCGAGTCTGCTGTTCATCGTGGCGCTGTCGTCCGTGCCCATCTCCGCAGAGGAGGGCGCGCCGCCGCCTGCGTCCAGCGACCCCTCGTGTGAAACGGCCGAACAGTGTTTCCGCAGCGCGCTGGCGCCGGATGCCACGGCCGTGTCGGCCGACGAGCGGCTCGCGCGCAAGCTGGAACGTCTCAAACGGGTCACGGAACACCATGCCGGCTCGCTGTGGGCGCGCCGCGCGGCGCTCGTGACGGGCGTGCTGCTGATCGAGCGTCAGCCGGCCGAGGCGCTGGCCTACCTGCGCGCCGCGCAGCGCGACTTCCCTCTGCTGGAAGATTATGTGCGTCTCTGGATCGGGGATGCGCTGCTGAAATCCGGCGATGTCTCAGCCGCCGCGTCGTTTCTGGACATCATTCCCAACGTGGTGCCCGACACGCTTCTGGGGACCCGGATCGCCTACCGCGCAGGCGAGGCCTGGTTCCGGGTGGGGCAATGCGCCTACGCGACGGAACCGTTGTCACGGAGCGTGGCGCAGGAACCCCAGGATGCCGGCGCGGCGCGCGCGTTGCTGATGCTGGCCGAGTGCCAACATCAAGATAGCCGGTCTCCCGACAGCGCCGTTACGCTCCGGCAGATCTGGATGCGGTACCCGAAGACGCCGGAAGCCGATGAAGCGGAGAAGCGGCTGTCGCAGTGGCTGCACAACGGCCAACCGTGGAAGCCGTCGCCGGATGAGCGCTATGTCCGGGCCTCGGCGCTTGCCGCAGCCGCGATGAATGAAGACGCCGTGGAAGATTTCAAAGTCTTTCTGGCCTCGGCCCCCGGCCATGCGAAACAGGAGGAAGCCAAGCTGAGGCTCGCCATGGCGCTGGCCCGGCTGAAGCGATACGACCAGGCGAAACTGGTGTTTCATGAGCTGGCGTCCGGCGGTCCATCAACCGAGGCGAACGAAGCCGCGGTCTGGCTGGCGCGCAGTTATCTCAGGATAGGGGACGGCGACCGCCTGGTCGGCCTTCGCCAGGCCTATCCGAAGCTGGCGCTGACGCCGGAGCAGCAGGCGCTGATCCTGATCGTGCTGGGCACGTGGTTCGACGATCAAAATCAATTCGACCAGGCCGTGGCGCAGTATCGCCAGATCGCGCAGCTTGGCGATCGCACGGAGCAACGCGCGGAAGCCTTATGGCGCATCGGATGGATCCAGTATCGCACGGGGCAGTACAGCGAGGCGGTCAAGACCCTGCAGGACCTTGTCGCCATCCGGGAGGATCCCGCCAACAATCCGCAGGCGCTCTACTGGACGGCGCGGGCGCTCGAGCGACTGCAAGATTCGAAGGCGGCCGAAGTCTATCAGATGCTTTGCCGGAAATATGCCTGGACCTACTATTGCCAGTTGACGCGCAGCCGGCAGGAGGTGCCGCCACCGGATCCTGCCACTGGCACGCCGGACTCCGAGCCGGGTGAGGCCGGCGGATCAAGCATCGCGCAAGACGTCCATTACCGGCGGGCCGTGGAATTGCGCGCGCTCGGTCTCGAGCAGGAAGCGGGCCGCGAAGTCACATGGTTATTGGATCGGTACGTGCGGAATCGCACGGCGCTGGTCGAACTGATCACGCGTGTGAGCGAGGCTGGCGGGTATCATCAAGGGCTCCGGCTGGCGCGGCTGCATTTCCGCGACGGGCTCGAGCGCGGCCTGGAGCCGGTGCAGCCGTCGCTGTGGAGCGTGGCCTACCCGACGGTGTACCTGCCGACCATTCGCGCATTCGGCAGCAACCGGTTCGATCCGTATCTGGCCGCCGCGATCATCCGCGAGGAGAGCCAGTATGATGCGCGAGCGGTGTCGCGCGTCGGTGCGATCGGGTTGATGCAGTTGATGCCCACGACGGCGCAGGCCGTGGCGCAGCGGAACGGCGGCACGGTCGGCCGCGACGAGTTATTCGATCACGAGACGAACATCCGGTATGGCGTGCGCTATCTCGAACAATTGATCGGGCAGTTCAACGGCAACCTCGTGCATGCCGTCGCGGCCTACAACGCCGGGCCGCCCGTCGTCACGGCCTGGATTCAGAAATTCGGCGACAAGGAGCCGGACGAATTTGTGGAGTTGATCCCCTACCAGGAAACGCGCCAATATGTCCGGCGGGTGTTGCGCAGCTACCGCGAGTATCGCCGTCTGGGCGGCGAGGCCTGCACGGTCCGTTCCCTTG
This sequence comes from Nitrospirota bacterium, assembly GCA_031413335.1. Taxonomy (GTDB): domain Bacteria; phylum Nitrospirota; class Nitrospiria; order Nitrospirales; family Nitrospiraceae; genus 2-02-FULL-62-14. The sequence continues at coordinate 3,531 of JANOEZ010000480.1, read as the reverse complement.
ACAAGGCCTGCTGAGGATTTTATAGTACCTCAATATCTGGGCCGTGTGCGGATTGAGCACCACAATATCTGGTGGTAACCGATGGCAGGCGACAAATTAATCGGGCTGGAAGCGCGCATCCGGGAGATGGTCGAGTTGATTCAGACGCTCAAGCGCGAGAACGCCGGCTTGAAGAGCGATCTGCGGGCCGCCAGGGAACGGCTCGTCACGCAGCATGCGTCCGACGATCAGTGGGTGTCGGAGCGCACGGATATCAAGGCGCGCATTGAAAAGGTCTTGAGCGAACTGGACTCCCTCGAGTTCATCGAAGAGTCCAAGGAGGTGGCGCTTGACTAAGACCATCGAAGTCGAAATTTACGGGCAGCGGTATGTCATCACCGGCGAGGCCGATGAAGAATACGTCAAGCGGCTGGCCAATTACGTGGATACGCAAATCCGGGTGCTGGCGCAGGGGATGAAGACGGCGACACGCGCCAAGCTGGCAGTGCTCGCCGCGCTCAACATCACGCACCAGCTGTTTCAGGCGGAGCAGACGCGCCAGGAAGGCGATGCCGAGATCGACCGGCGAACGTCGAGCCTGCTGGAATCCATCGAGGAGCATTTGGAGCCGGTCCGCAAGCGATAGCGGGCGATACGTGCGCTTGCAAAGGTTTCCGGTATTTGATACGGTACACACAGCCCCAGTGAGGGGAATGCGCAGGGTAGAAGATTGTGGCAGTGGGAAGCAGGGATGGGGAAGGCTGACGGTTTACCAATGCGGAATTTGCTGAACGTGCTGAAAACACTGGAATTCATCACACGGTGGGTGCGGGTGTCCGGGGCCATGCTGGGCGGGGCGGTTCAAGCGACCAGGGACATGATGGGAGCGCCTCTCCGGCTGGCGGTAGTGAGGGCGACGCAAGGCGTCGCGCAACGACCACGACGAGATCAATCCCGGCCCGTGTAACGGCATACGTTCTTCAGTCTGCTTGATGGCCTTTCCGTTCTGATCTGACCATCTGATTGATCCGGTTCCTTCGCGCTGATCGGCTGCTGGCCACTTCGCTCCATCCTGCTCTGTACGATCCAATCGAACCGCGCGCGCTGAACAGGCGACGTGCAGGTGAAGGGAGTACCCCGCTGTGATCGAGACTATTCTGACATATGTGATCGCTGGACTATGTGGCGCGGTGGCCGGTGTCGGCGGCTATCTGGTGATCCGTCGCAACGCCGTGGCGGCGGAACAGCGCCAAGCCGACGAACAGGTCGCTCGGGTGAAGCAGAATGCCGAGCGCGAGGCCGAGACGTTGGTCAAGGAAGCCAGGGTCGAGTCGAAGGATCTGCTGTTGCAGGCCCGGACCGGCTTGGAGAAGGAGCAGAAGGACAAACGGGCCGAGATGGGCGCCGTGGAGAAGAAGCTGCTCCAGCGCGAAGAGCAGTTGGAGCGGAAGGCCGGGTCGCTGGAGCGCGGCGAAGCGGAGGTGCAGAAGCGCGATGCGACGCTGGCGAAGCGCGACGCGGCCCTGGCCGCTACGGAGGCGGCCTGCGAGCGCGCGACCAAGGAGCACCGGCAGGCGCTGGAGCGCGTGGCGGGCCTGACCGTCGAGGAGGCCAAGCGGCAGCTGATCGGCTCGGTGGAAAGCGAGGCCAGGCTGGAAGCGGCCGGGGTGGCCAAGCGCATCGTGGATGAGGCGAAGGAAACCTCCGAGCGGGAGGCGCGCGAAATCATCGCACGTTCGATCCAGCGGGTGACGCGCGATTACGTGGCCGAGGCCACGCTCTCGGTGGTGCCGATTGCCAACGACGCGATGAAGGGCCGGATCATCGGGCGTGAGGGGCGCAACATCCGCGCGATCGAAGCGGCGACCGGGATCGACCTGATTGTCGACGAGACGCCGGAAGCCGTGGTCATTTCCGGCTTCGATCCGCTCCGTCGTGAAATCGCCAAGGTCTCGCTGGAACGGCTGATGCACGATGGACGCATCCATCCGACCCGGATCGATGCGGGGCCCCACCCCCGCCGCGAACTGACGCCGACACCTCGCCTCGGATTTCCTGTCCTCGGCTCGGTGTGGCCGCAGGCGCTTCCCTTCCAATCCCAAATCCCTGAATCCCAAATCCCTGAATCCCAAGTCCGTGCGGGTCTCTGTGTTGATTGGACTGGCATCCGGTGACGGAGTGATGGACGATCTGTGACAAGTTCATGGCAGTGAGTGGTGGGCCCGCCCCGCGGGTCTTGATCGTCGAAGACGAAGCGAATATCCGGGAGCTGGTGCGCTTTCACCTGAGCCACGAGGGCTACGCGTGCGATACGGTCGCGGACGGCCAGACCGCGCTCAAGCGCGCGGAGGCCGACCGCTTCGACCTGCTGGTCATCGACCTGATGCTCCCCGGGCTCGACGGGTTGTCCCTCTGCCGGGCGGTCCGGAACGGCGCCATCAACCACGATGTGCCCATCCTGATGCTCACGGCCAGGCGTGAGGAGTCGGACAAGGTCGTGGGCCTCGAGAGCGGCGCCGACGACTACCTGACCAAGCCGTTCGGCGTCCGGGAGCTCGTCGCCAGAGCGCGCGCACTGCTCAGACGACCCCGTCTGCCGTCTGGCGGCCAGGCGCCCGCCAGAGCGCCGGGCAACGATGGTGTCGTCAAGATCCACGGTGTTGAGATCGATGTCCCGAGGCGCCGGGTGCGCGTCGAGGCACGTGACGTCGAGCTGACCGACCAGGAGTTCCGCCTGCTGCACCTCCTGGCGACGCATGCCGGGATCGTGTTCAGCCGAGAAGCTCTCCTCGCCAAGGTCTGGCGTGGCGATACGTTCGTGACCGTGCGCAGCGTCGACACGCTGGTCAAGCGCCTCCGCCGGCGCATCGAGACCGATCCCGCCGAGCCCAGGTTCCTGCTGACGGTCTGGGGTGTGGGATACAAGTTCGCCGATGTGGCTCCAGGGGGGAGCGCAGGATGACAGAGGAAGCGAACTTACACGGAGTAACAGAGGAGCGGAGTTCTCTTCGCCGCGCTGCCCGAAGTGCGGCCTTGCCACCTCGGACAGCGCGTTGTGGGACTACCTGGTCACGTTGACTGTCACGTCGCGGTAGGTCGTCAGGAGGCCGTCCTGCGCCGCCGCGCGCAGCACGTACTCGCCAGCTTCGGTGAATGTCGCCGTCGTCGTCGCCTTGCCGTCGGACGGCTTCGCGTAGGCCGGGTCGAAGCGCACATCGGCCGGCCCGCGGAAGACCATCCACTTCACGCTCAACCCGTCGCCGCGGCGCGCCCCCTCCTCGGCCAGCCACGGCAGATTCACCGGCACTTCCTTGTCGCCGCCTGACAACCCGGGCGGCGTCTCCTGCCCGACCGCCGCCTTCGTGCGGCCCCGGGGCACCGGGAGACCGTCGTCGCTCACGGTGGCGACCAGGGCCGCGGTCGCGGGCAGCGCGATCGACGCGATCGGTCCGAGCGTCAACGTCGGGGCCTTGTTCGAGCGGGCCTCTTTGGTCGTCTGGGTTCCGGCCGCGCCGCCATCAGGCGTGATCTCCCAATCGGGCCTGAGATGTC
>JANOEZ010000479.1:0-7920 GCA_031413335.1 Nitrospirota bacterium | reverse complement strand
GGTCCAGTTGCTTGAGGAGCAGCTCGGAATCCTGTGAAGGATGACGCAGCAGGCCGGACAGATCCCATTCGGCCGGAAGGGCCGCAGCCGATCTGGTTGGGCGGGTCATGTGGGTGTCTTGTGTGGTTCTAGGCATGTCCGGAACGCATCATACCATTGCTGAGGGTGTTTAGGAGAAGGGGCCGGCCTGCTCTATAATGTGGTGCTGCCATGACCGATCAGGAAATCAACCGGGCCGTTCAGTATGTGGTTGCCAGCACCTCGTACGGGCGCGACACCGTGGCGCAGATCATCACGACCGGGTTTGCCGAACTGTCGGCCATGGCCGCCACGTCGTCCACGCAATTCGACCGGCTGACGCTGTTGGAATATGTCTGCCAGTGGACGATGGCGAAAACAGGCCAGCCCGAGCCGCTGGTGCGCGAGGTGCTCGGGTGCGCCGGCCGGTGGCTGGATGAGCTGTATGAGGCGCTGAAGCGGGAACATCCCGAGTGGCAGCAGAAGTCGGAGCAGTAGCCGTCTGTTATCCCAGCCCCTGCTTCATGGCCTGCAGGTTTTTCGTCACCATCGCGTCGCCGTTCTTGGTCGAGACCTCGATGCCCTGATCGCAAATCTGGCGGCACCGGTCGAGCTGGCCCAATTGTTTCAGCGACTCGGCCAGGGCGAAGTAGGCGGCCGAATAGGTCGGCTTCACCACGATGCAGCGCTCCAAGGCGGTAGCCGCCTCCTGAAAACTTCCATCTCCCTGATAGGCCTTTCCCAGCCCGAACCAGGCCACCTCGTCGTTCGGGTCCATCGCCAGCAATTTTTTGAGCGGTTCAATTTTCGAATTGGCCACGATGCGAGACCGTAGCATGCGGTTCGTCGCGTTGTCTATCGCGTTTGGGCCATGCTACGATACAAATTCTCGAGATGGCAGCGACTAGCAAGCAGCTTGTCGTAAAGAGCTTCTGGCTATTTGCTGCTCGCTACCAGCTATGTGCGGTGTGATTCTATGGCCACAACCGGCTTCGTCTATCATCCCGACTATCTGAAGCACGACATGGGCGCCGGCCATCCGGAGTCGCCGGAGCGGCTGCGGGCGATCGTCGCGCGTTTGGAACAGGGTGGCGTGATGCCCCGGCTGGTCCGGATCGAACCGGTTGCGGCGGCAGACGAATGGGTGACGCAGGTGCATAAGCCGTCCTATGTGGCGGCCTTGAAACAGCATGCGCCGGCCACCGGCCGCGTGATGCTGGATGCCGATACGTCCATGTCACCTGGCTCCCTGCCGGCTGCCTATCTGGCGGCCGGCGGCGCCCTGGCCGCGGCGGATGCCATCATGGCCGGCCGCGTGGATAATGCCTTCTGCGCCGTGCGCCCGCCGGGTCACCATGCCGAGCAGGACCGCGCGATGGGGTTTTGCCTCTTCAATAATGTCGCGATTGCGGCCCGGTACTTTCAGCGCAAGCACGGCCTCGCGCGCGTGCTGATCGTGGATTGGGATGTCCATCACGGCAACGGCACGCAGCATTCGTTTGACGACGATCCCTCCGTGCTGTTTTTCAGCACGCATCAGTATCCGCATTACCCGGGGACCGGGGGAGTCTCTGAGAGCGGGCGCGGGAAGGGCGCAGGCGCAACGATCAACGTGCCGATGGAAGCCGGGGAAGGCGACGAGGACTATCTGGCCGTGTTCAAGAAAGTGCTGGTGCCGGCCGCGGACATGTTCAAGCCGGATGTCGTCATTATCTCGGCTGGCTTCGATGCCCACCGCGACGATCCGCTGGCGAGCATGGGCCTGACGGAAAACGGCTATGCCGAATTGACCCGGATCGTGGCGGGCATCGCGCGCCGCCACAGCAAGGGACGCATCCTCTCGTCGCTGGAGGGCGGCTACAATCTCCAGGCCCTGTCGGCATCAGTCGAACGGCATGTGATGGGACTGTTGGAGGCGTAAAGGGAAGTGGAAAGTAAAAAGTGAGAAGCAAGAAGTGAATAGGACAGGAAAAATAGTCGTTGGATGCGCGGTCGCGGCGGTCGCGATCTATCTCTACTACACCGAGATCAAGCCGGTCGTGATTTTCGGTCTGCGCTCCGACTACGCGCATGCGATCCCCTATCAGAAAATCCCGGCCGGCCTCGACAGCCTCAAGGCGGAGTCCTGCGGGACCTGCCACAAGGAAATTTACGACGAGTGGAAAAGCAGCATCCACGCGAAGGCTTTCGAGGACCCGTTTTTTCAGGCCTACTGGAAAAAGGACAACAACATCTGGGTCTGCCTCAATTGCCACACGCCGTTGGAGAATCAGCAGCCGACATTGATCAAAAACATCCCGCGCGGGCGGGTGGAGAAGGCCGTGGAGGAGCCGAATCCGCATTACGATCCAGCCTACCAGAAGGAATCCATCACCTGCGCAGCGTGCCACGTGCGCGACGGGATGATTCTGGGCCCCTTCGACGATTCGGCGGCGCCGCATCCGACGAAGTTCGATCCGACGTTTCGCACGGCGCAGGTCTGTTACCGCTGCCATAACGTCGTGTCGGGCCCCGCGCAATTTTATAATGTCGGCCCCTGCGGAACCTATGCCGAGTATGAAGGCAAGTACTTCATGCAGGAGCGCGGCTTCATCTGCCAGAGCTGCCATATGCCTGAAGTCGAACGGCCGGTCGCGCGCGGTGGGCCGATCCGGCAGGGCCGCCGGCATCTCTGGCGGGGCGGCCACGATCCGGAGATGATCAAACAGGCAGTGGCCATACAGGTCAAGGCCGATCCGCCGGCCCCTAAACCGGGCGACCGCGTGACGTTCACGGCGACGCTGATCAATGCGGGAGCGGGGCATAAGATTCCCACTGGAGATCCCGACCGGCACTTCACCGTCGAGTTTTTGGTGCAGGACAGGGACGGGCGCACGGTGTCGCACCAGACGGATACGATGGGCCGCTGGATTCTCTGGCAGCCGGTCGTCGTGGAGGTCTATGACAACCGCCTCCTGCCGCTGGCCAGCCGCGAGTACACATTCAGCTATCGCATGCCGGAGCAGGCAGGACTCACGCTCAAGACCCTCGTGCAATATCACATCCTGACGGACGGCCAGCACGAGATGCTGCGGACCAAATATGGCCTGACAGGCGAGGATCCCTACCGGTTCACGATCTACGAGCGGGCCTTTCCTCTCTCCCATGAGCTGAAGGCCGCGCTCGATCTGGACGCCTACGATCCGAAGCTGGCCTGCGCAGTGGACGGGAAGAAAAAAACCTTGTACAAAGCAGGCTGAACCAGGGAGAACCACAGGCGTATGATTCATCCGATGTTGATTGATACGGCGACGCTGGACCAGAACCTCGGGCGCGAGGGACTGGTCGTGATCGATGTCCGTGGCAAGGCCGCCTACGCCTTCGGCGGGCATATTCCAGGCGCGGTGAATGCCACGTGGCACGAGTTCAGCGATCCCAACGCGGCGGCCAAGGGGCTGCTGGACCCAGACCATGGCCGGCTCGAGCAGAAGATTCGCGCGCTGGGCATCAATCAGGACAGCGACGTCGTGGTGTACTCGAATCCCTTCGACAACTGGGGCGATGAAGGGCGGATGTTCTGGATGCTCCAGTATCTCGGCCACACACGGCTCAAGATCCTGGACGGCGGTTGGGTCAAATGGACGGCTGAACGCCGCAAATACGAGCATGGCGTCGTCACCCCGACCCCAGGCACGTTCACAGTCGCGGTGAACGTTGATGTGATCGCGGAGAAGGAAGAATTAAAACGGCTCGTGAAGCGGCCTCATCCGGAAACCGTCATCGCGGATGCCCGTAGTTTGGAAGAATATGCCGGCAAGGAGATCTCCGGCATCCCCCGGCCGGGCCATATTCCTGGCGCCACCTGCATACCCTGGAACGTGTTTTTGAACCCGGATGCCACGGTCAAGGACCTGGACAAGATTCGCGCGGCGTTCGACGAGAAAGGCCTCCATCCCAGCCACGAAATCATCTGCTATTGCACGGGAGGCGTACGCTCGTCCTGGCTCTACGTGATCTTGAAATTGGTCGGCTATCAGAAGGTCAGGAACTACCCTGGATCCTGGTGGGAATGGAGCCGCGACTTCGCCGCGCCGGTGGAGAAAGACGCGAAATTGCTCCACAAAATCATCGGTCAGGAGGCCGCAAAGCCGTCTTGACCGCTCCCGGATCGCATGGTAAGGTCTCGCATACATCCGAGGCTGAAGCACCTACGTAGAGAAAAGAGAAAGACCAGAACGACACCAGTCATTCAAACAGGGAGGCCGATGATGAAAACATTCATGGGATTGATGATTGCAGGCGTGGCGGTGGTGCTGCTGAGCGCACCTGCCTGGGCCGGCAACAAGCATGTGGACGAAGCGGTCCACCATGCCAAGGAAGCGGTGGACCTTGGCAAGCAGGGCCATGCCGATGCTGTCGTGAAGCATGCGACTGTGGCGTTGGAGCATGCCCAGGGGGCGGCCAAGGATATGAAGAATGGGCACCTCGATGAAGGCATCAAGGGGCTGAAGGGCGCCATCGAGCACGGCAAAGCCGGCCATGCGGATGTGGCAACGAAGGAAGCCGAAAGCGCGGTGATGCACCTGTCCGAGGTGAAGTGATCGGTTCCACGACACAGTGATTCCAAACGGGCAGGAGCTGATGCTCCTGCCCGTTTTGTTTTGAGGCCATATGAAAGTCGGTTACTACCAGTTCAATCCGGTCTTTGGCGACGTGGCGCGCAACCTCGAGAAGGTGGCGAAAAAACTGTCGTCCGTGCGCTGCGACCTCATGGTCCTGCCCGAACTGTTTGCATCCGGCTATCAGTTCGTGTCCAAGGACGAGGTCGCGGCCCTGGCGGAACCGGTGCCGGACGGGGCCACGACGAAGCGCCTGTGCGAAGTGGCGCGGAAGCGTTCCATGCACATTGTGGCAGGGCTGCCCGAGCGGGACGGAAACCGGTATTATAATTCCGCCGTGATCGTCGGACCCAGGGGCGTGATCGGCTGCTACCGCAAGGCGCATCTCTTTTTCGAGGAAACGCAGTTCTTCACGCCGGGCGATACGGGGTTTCAGGTGTGGGATATCGGAGCGGCAAAAATCGGGGTGATGGTCTGTTTCGACTGGTTCTACCCCGAATCGGCGCGGACGCTGGCGCTCAAAGGCGCGGACATCATCTGCCATCCGTCCAATCTGGTGTTGCCGCACTGTCCGGCTGCCATGGTGACGCGATGCCTGGAGAATCATGTCTTCAGTATCACCGCCAACCGGATTGGATCGGAGCAGCGGGGCGGGAAAAAGAAGCTGACCTTCATTGGCACCAGCGAGATCGTCAACCCGCGCGGAAAAATTCTCCACCGGGCGCCGAAGACCCGGGAGACACTGGCGATCGTTGACATGAATCCGAAGGAAGCCCGCGACAAGTCGCTCAATCCGTATAACGACCTGTTGCGCGACCGGCGCACGGCTCTCTATCAGGCGTGATCTTGCCGCTTCACGGCATGACGCAGTAGGATGGATGCATGGACGTGACGCTCGGAAAAGGTGTCTTTCTCGTGGCGGCGCTGTCGCTGCGAGACCCGAATTTCCGCCAGACGGTGGTGCTGCTCTGCGAACACGGTTCGCAGGGGGCGCTGGGCGTCGTCGTCAACCGTCCGACGGCCATTCACATCGCCGAAGCGCTGCCGCAGGTTCCCGTGCTGGAGGGGCAGCGTCATATGCTCTTCTCGGGCGGTCCCGTGCAGCCCAACCATATCCTGATCCTCTTGCGGACGGGACAGGTGCCCGACAATACCCACCATGTCTTCGACGGCGTGTACATGGGCGGGGATATGGCGGCACTGGAGAGGATTCTGACCGTGCCCAGCGGAACGGCAGCCTTTCGGGCCTACGTGGGTTACTCAGGATGGGCGCCGGGGCAGTTGGAGAACGAGATGAAGACCGGCTCCTGGATCACGCTGCCGGCCGATCCGTCCATCGTGTTCGACAAAGACCCGCTCCATATCTGGACCGACGTGATGCAATCGCTCGGCAGCCGCTATGAAATGTACGCGCAGATGCCGCCGGACCCGAACCTGAACTAAAAACAGGACTGAGTCACGAGGACTGAGGGCCGAGATTTTTTAACCTCTCAGTCCTCAGCACTCAGTCCTCAACACGGTTTTAAGAAACCGCCCCGTATGTGATGCCGCGACCTGCGCGACCTGTTCAGGCCGCCCTTCCGCGACGATCTGTCCTCCTTGTTCGCCGCCTTCCGGGCCTAAATCAATGATCCAGTCGGCTGCTTTGATCACGTCCATGTTGTGCTCGACGACGATCACCGTGTTGCCGGCGTCCACAAGCCTGCCGAGCACCGCGAGCAGTTTCTTGATGTCGTCCAGATGCAGCCCCGTCGTCGGCTCATCCATAATATAGAGCACGCCAGGGGACTGAGGGGACTGGCTCCGGCCGGAGGCCGGTGCCTGTCCCCGTGTATTCAATTCCGCCGCAATCTTGAGCCGTTGGGCCTCGCCGCCGGACAGGGTGGTGGCCGGCTGGCCGAGGCGGAGATATCCCAGCCCGATCGAGGCGAGCAGATGGAGCTTCTCGCCCAGCCGGGTGGACCCGGAGAAGAATGTCAGCGCCTCGTCCACCGTCAAGCCGAGCACTTCGTGAATCGTTTTATCGCGATACCGGACGTTCAGTACGGCCTTGCCGAACCGCTTCCCGCCACAGGTCTCGCAGGTCGCGTACAGATCCTCGAAGAAATACATCTCCAGTTTTTCGTAACCGTTGCCCTCGCAGCGCTCGCATCGGCCTCCGGGCGTGTTGAAGGAAAAATGGGCGGGCGTCAGCCCGGCGGTTCTCGCGCCCTGCGTGTTGGCGAACAACGAACGGATGTCGTCGAAGGCTTTCAGGTAGGTGATCGGGTTGGACCGGGGCGTCCGGCCGATCGGCTCCTGATCGATCAGGCGCACGGACTTCACATATTCCAGTCCCTTGATGGCGCTGAAGCGTCCGATGGGAAGGGATTCGAGGCGGAAGGCCCGCGCGATCGCGCGGTAGAGCGTGTCTTCCACGAGCGTGCTCTTCCCAGAGCCCGATACGCCGGTGACGCAGATCAGCATGCCGAGGGGGAATCGGACGTTGAGGTCCTTCAAGTTATGCTCGCGCGCGCCCGCGAGACTCAGGAGCTTGCCGTTGCCGGAGCGGCGCGTGCGTGGGATGGCAATGGTTTCCTCGCCGCGCAGATACCGGCTGGTGAGCGATTGTTGATCGGCGCGAAATTGCTTGAAGGGCGCGGCGCAGACGATTTCACCGCCACGTTCTCCTGAGCGGGGCCCCATCTCGATCACATAGTCGGCAGCCTGGATCATCTGCCGGTCGTGTTCGACCACCACGACGGTGTTTCCCGTGTCGGCCAGGTCACGCACAATGCCGGCCAATGTCTCCGTATCGCGGGCATGGAGTCCGATGGTCGGCTCATCCAGCACGTACAGCGTGCCGACCAATCGGGATCCGAGTTGATTCGCCAGCGTGATTCGTTGCGCTTCCCCGCCGGAGAGGGTTTTGGTCTGCCGGGCGAGGGTGAGATAGCCCAGGCCGACCCGAAGCAGAAATCCGAGCTTCATGCGGAACTGGCGGAGGATATCGTGCGCGATCTCGGCCTCGAACTTTGAAAGTCTCAAGCCCTCGATCCAGTCGGCGGCCTCCTGGATGGTGAACTGGACGATCTGATGGATGTCGCGGTCTGCGACTTTCACGAAGAGCGCATCCGGCTTCAGCCGGCTGCCGGCGCATGTCGGGCAGGGAAACGGGTTGCGGTAGCGGCTCAGAAAGACCCGCACGTGGAGTTTGTAGCGCTTGTGCTCGAGATGTTTGAAAAAGTCGTCGATGCCGTCGAACTTTTTATCGCCCTTCCAGAGCAGCGCCCGTTCCTCCTCGGACAGCTTGGCGTAGGGGGTG
>JANOEZ010000478.1:0-1918 GCA_031413335.1 Nitrospirota bacterium | reverse complement strand
TAAGCAGCCATTTCCCTGAGCGAGTCATCGTTTTTAGATTCAGGTCAGGAGCAGGAGATTTTTCGCGAAACGATTTTCTTTGTCCACCCCAGCTTGAAGACGTGGGCGTAACCATGCATCCACGCCAAAAACACGGCCGGTTGGTACTGCGAGGCGGAACGAGCCGGGGCCGCGAGGCGCCGTTGGTGTCGCATGACTGGTCGAGCGGCGTGCTGGGCCTCTCGCTTGGAGAACACTGCAACTTGGGAGCGGTGCTGGTCGGAGAAAAATCCCGCGTGCGGGAGGAAGCCGAGCGGCGCCGTCTGTTCTATGTCGGCATGACGCGGGCGAAGGAGCGGTTAATTCTCTCGGGCGGCCTGCCGGCCCGCGCGGCGAAGGGCGCGTTTCTCGGGTTGCTGCAGGAGGCGGCAAGCGGCGAGATCGGACAAGCGGGGCAATCGGTCATCCACATCGGTCCCGCGTCATTTGGTCAAACGGTGGTCGCCGCCGCCGACCGGGCGCCACGGCGGCGCACGGCGGCACCGGCGAAACTGCGCGTGTCCGCAGAATGGAAGTCGCTGGTGTCCCGATGGGAGCAGCGCGATCGCGCGTGGGACACGGCCCGCAGCACGCCCGTGCACCTGACGCCGACGCGGCTTGGCGGTCGGAAGGAATATGGAGTGGGAACGACAGGCCCGGGAGCCGGGAGTGCCGAGCAGGGGCGTCTGATCGGGACCCTGGCCCATCGCGTGCTGCAGCAGTGGGACTTTGCCGATGCGCCTGCAAACTTGAGGGCGCGTATCGCCGCGGTCTGCCGCCAGGAGATCGCTCCGGAATGGACGGGGAAGATGGTCGAGATCGAAGAGGAGCTGGCGGGGATGTTCCAGACCTTCACGGCCTCGGAACCCTACCGGGAACTCCAGCGCGCAACGATCATTGGCCGCGAAGTGCCGTTCGTCATGCCCTGGCCCTCTGGTGTCAGGACTGAGGACTCAGGACTGAGGGCCGAGGGCCGTCAATTCACTGCTCAGTCCTCAGTCCCCAGTTCTCAGTCCTGCCTGATGGAAGGCGTGATCGATGTCGTGTATCGTCTCGATGGAAAGATCCATCTTGCCGACTATAAGACCGATCGGGTACAAGACAGCGAGGTGCAGGCCAGGGCTGCCGACTATGAAGGGCAGGCACGGGTGTACCGAGAGGCCGTGTCGCGGTGTCTCGGAATTGCGGATGTGGGAGTTCATCTGATCTTTGTCAGGAACGGAAAAGCGTTGGCCGTGTAAGGACTCATCAGGAGGAAGATAATGATTGCTAGAAGTGTGCGGGCAGTCGTGATTGGCATGATCGGCCTCATCGGAGTCACGCTGGCCGGTTGTGCCGGAGGAGGGGGCCGGGATACGTTGGAAGCGGCCTTGTCCGCTCCGCCCAAGGCGGCTCCGGCGGCTGCGGCGGCGAACGAGGAGGGCATCAAGCTGTTCTATGCGCGCCAGTGGGAGGCCGCCAAGGCGAAGTATGAAGAGGCCATCAAGGCGCAGCCGACCCTGGCCGAAGCGCATTACAATCTGGGGCTGGTCTACGACGCGCTCCGTAACGACAAGGAAGCGCGCAAGCACTTCGTCGAGGCGGCAAATCTGGCCCCCGGCAATAAAGCAATCTGGTCATCGCCGGCGCTCCGCCAGCATGGCGACGTGATGGCCACCCCCAAGTCCGGAGATTTCTTTTCCACCGGGCATCATTAAGCCATGTCTCGCCGCAAACGCACGCCGGCACCGTCCATCGATTCCGAAGAGTTCGAGGTGCTGGTGCAAAAGGCCGTTGGGCGTCTGCCGTCCTCCTACCGCAGCCTGCTGGACAATATCTCGGTTGTCGTCGAAGAAGAGCCATCGCAGGATGTGCTGGACGAGATGGAGCTGGAGTCCGAAGACGATCTGCTCGGCCTCTA
>JANOEZ010000477.1:0-1304 GCA_031413335.1 Nitrospirota bacterium | reverse complement strand
TGCAGCAGAGCGGCTGCGTCCTGATTTTGACCGCCCATTCAGCCTTCGATTACGAGCGGATTGTTCGTCAGGCCCGCGTGGTCTTTGATACAAGAAACGGGACGAAGCACGTCAAGACCGGTCGCGAACGCATTGTCCTGCTCTGACAGGTTCGCATTCCGCGGGATGGCGGAAGCCGCCTGCCCGCACACAACCCACCATGAAACCGCGAATTGCTTGAGCATGCTGCAGGGGTATGGTACATCAGCCCAACATTCGCGCGGAGAGTCCTGAATGAACGTTCCCCTCTTGGATCTGAAAGCGCAGTACCGCACCATCAAGCCGGACATTATGGCGGCGATCGAAGCCGTCTGCGACGAGCAGGGGTTCATCCTGGGGCCCCGTGTCGTGGAACTAGAACAGGCGCTGGCCAAGTATATTGGGGCCGGCCACGCCGTCGGTTGCGCCTCCGGCACCGATGCCATTCTGTTGGCGCTCATGGCGGTCGGGGTCGGGCCGGGCGACGAAGTCATCACGGCGCCGTTCACGTTCTTTGCCACGGCCGGCTCGATTTCGCGTCTGGGCGCCAGGCCGGTGTTCGTGGACATCAAGCCGGACACCTTCAATATCGATCCGGGTCTGATCGAACAGAAGATCACCGCCAGGACCAAAGCCATCGTGCCGGTGCATCTCTTCGGCCAGTGCGCCGAGATGAAGGCGATCAACGAAATTGCCACACGGAAACATGTCCGCATGATCGAAGATGCGGCCCAGGCGATCGGCGCGGCGCAGGACGGACGGCAGGCGGGGGTGCTGGGCGATGCCGGCTGCTTCAGCTTTTTCCCGTCGAAGAATCTCGGTGGGTTCGGGGATGGGGGCGCCGTGACCACGAACGACAAGGGGTTGAGCGAGGCCGTGGCCATGCTGCGCGTGCACGGCAGCAAGGTCAAGTACGTCCACGAGAAGGTGGGCTTCAACAGCCGGTTGGATGCGCTCCAGGCGGCGGTGCTCATGGTCAAGCTGAAGCACCTGGATCGGTGGGCGGAGGGCCGGCAGAAGAATGCCAAACGGTACGAACAGTTGTTTGCGGACGCGAAGGTATCGGATCGAGTGACGCTGCCTCGGACCGATAAGGGCAACGTGCACGTCTACAACCAGTTCACCATCCGCGCGCACAAGCGCGATGAGCTTCGGACCTACTTGAAGGACAACGGCATCGGCACCGAAGTCTATTATCCCATTCCGCTCCATCTGCAGGGCTGCTACCGCGATCTGGGCCACCAGATGGGGTCGTTCCCTGTTTCAGAGAAGGCGGCGGAAGAGGT
>JANOEZ010000476.1:0-3885 GCA_031413335.1 Nitrospirota bacterium | reverse complement strand
TTCAGTACGCGAAAGGCGTGGGGCCGAAGCGCGCGGCCCTGCTGGCCAAGCTTGGCGTGGCCACGGTCGAAGATGCGCTGTGGTACGTCCCCCGGCGCTATGAAGACCGTTCGGCGCTGTTGCCGATCGGTCAGCTTGTGCCCGGTGCCGTCGCGACAGTCTGTGGGATGGTCGGACGCGTCCGGTTGAGTCGGATTCCCCGCCGGCGCATGAGCATTTTAAACGTGACGATCGAAGACGACACCGGCGCGCTCCAGTGCGTGTATTTCAACCAGCCTTATCTGGAGGATGTCTTCAAGCCGGGCTGCCGCGTGATGGTCAGCGGAACAGCCCTGGCCGGCCGCAAGGGGTGGACGGATCTTCGGATGGATGTGCCGCAGTACGAAGTGCTGGATGATGAGGATGCGCCGCTGCATGTCGGTCGTATTGTCCCCGTGTATCCCGAGACGAAAGGCATCACGAGCCGCCAGCTGCGCACGCTGATCAAGGGACTGCTCGATCATTATCTGGACGGAATGACCGACGTGGTGCCGGATGCGATCCGGTCGCGACAGCGGCTGTTGCCGATCCGGGCGGCGTTGCGCGAAGTGCATTTTCCGCACTCGCCAGGCGATCTCGATGCCTTGAATCAGGGCATCACGCCAGCCCACCGACGGATGGCGTTCGAGGAATTCTTTTTGCTGCAACTTGGATTGGCTTCGCAGCAACAACTGGTCAAGGAGGACGCAAAGCACGTCCGGTTCGATACGGCCACGCCGCTGGTCGGCACGTTGCGCGCGCTGTTGCCGTTCCGCCTGACCCAGGCCCAGGAGCGGGTGCTGGGGGAGATTCAGCGTGACATGGCCTCGTCACGTCCGATGAACCGTCTGGTCCAGGGCGACGTGGGATGTGGAAAGACTGTGGTGGCGCTGTTGGCGATGGTGACGGCCTGCGGGTCCGGCTGTCAGGCGGCGCTGATGGTGCCGACGGAAATTCTGGCTGAGCAGCATTTTCTCAACACGCGCCGCTTGTTGGAAGGGCTTGGCCTCAAGGCAGTGCTACTGACCGGCGGCGGCACGCCGAAAACGCGCACGGCAGTCCGCAAGCAGATCGAAACGGGCGAGGCGCAGGTGGCGATCGGGACCCACGCCTTGATTCAAAAGCACGTGCAGTTTTCAAAGCTGGGCCTGGTGGTCATTGACGAACAGCACAAATTCGGCGTGCTCCAGCGCAAGACGCTGCTGGCCAAGGGGTACCGCCCGGATGTGCTGGTCTTGACGGCCACGCCGATTCCACGCACGCTGGCCATGACGGTGTATGGCGATCTGGACGTGTCTGTGATTGATGCGCTGCCACCCGGACGCAAGCCGATCGGGACGAGGGTGTTCGACGAGCCGGAGCGGCGCCGGGCCTATCAGTTCGTGCAGGATGAGGTGCGCGCCGGCCATCAGGCCTACATTGTGTATCCGCTCGTTGAAGAGTCGGAGAAGGTCGATCTGCGCGCGGCGACCGAAGGCGCCGCACGCATGCAGGAATCCATCTTCAAGTCCGTTCGCGTCGGCCTGCTGCATGGCCGGATGAAAGGCGTGGACAAAGAGCGTACGATGGCGGCGTTCAAGGCCGGTGAGATTCAGGTGCTGGTCTCGACAACGGTCATCGAAGTCGGTGTGGATGTGCCGAATGCCACGGTGATGGTGATCGAGCATGCGGAACGGTTCGGGCTGGCGCAGCTCCACCAGTTGCGCGGCCGCGTGGGGCGCAGCGCGCAGCAGTCGTATTGCCTGCTCATGGCTTCCCCGACGGTCGGTGACGAGGGCAGCGCCGCGCGTCAGCGGCTGGACGTCATGGTCCGATCGAACGACGGGTTTGTGATTGCCGAAGAGGATTTGCGTCTGCGCGGGCCGGGCGAGTTTTTCGGGTCACGGCAATGGGGCGTACCCGAGTTTCGTGTGGCCAATTTGATCCGTGACCATGCGTTGCTGGAGCAGGCTCGCCGCGAGGCGCTTGCGACGGTGCAAGCGGACCCCCGGTTGTCGTCATCGGACCACCAGGCGGCGCGTGATGCGATGCGAAGGCGGTGGAAAACGAAACTGGTTTTAGGGTCCGTAAGTTAGCCTCGAGCCACGAGCCTCGGCCTCGAGGCCAGGGAGTTGATATGGGCTTGCTGCAACGGATGAAGCACGATGTCAGGGCCGGATGGGCGTCGCTTCGGTATGGGACGGCCAAGGCTGCCACGCGGGCTCTGGAAGAAACCGAATTGCTCCGGTTGCGATTGGACTTGCGCAAGTTGGACGAGCGCATCCGGGATCTATGCGGCGATATCGGCGAACGGGCGGTGGATTTGCACGAGCGCGGCGAGTCGGCCGAGCACGTCCTGGCGGATCGCGAGATCAATCAGATCGCGCAGCAGGTTTCGATGCTGCGGGCGGAACGCTCAAAGCTCCTTGCCGAGATGGACGACATTAGGGGTATTGAATCCTAGGAATCCGATCGCCGCATCTATGCTTCTAGCGGGCATTGATATAGGGACTCTCACCTGCCGGTTACTGATCGGTCGCGTGTCCGGAGACGGCCGGCTGACCGAGGTGCACTCGGACCGGCGCATTCTTCGCCTGGGCGAGGGTGTGGATCGCGATCATCTGCTCCATCCCGTCGCCATCGCGCGCGTGGTTGAAGCACTGCGTGACTGGCGCACCGTGATCAATGCACATCACGTGGAGGCGCAGGTTGCTGTCGCCACCAGTGCCGTGCGCAATGCCCGGAACCGGGAGGAATTTCTCGGACGGGTCAAGCAGGAAGTCGGGTTCGATGTTGAGATCATCAGCGGCGAGGAGGAAGCTCGTCGTACGCTGCTGGGAATTCGTTCCGGCTTGCCGGCCGGTGTCACCACAATTCTCGGCCTGGATATCGGCGGTGGCAGTACCGAGTTTATTCTTGACCGTCCCGGACACGTTCCCATTGTTCATTCGATTGAGATGGGCGTGGTTCGGCTGACGGAGCGTCTGCTCACGAGCGATCCGCCGACGGCAGATGAAATCCAGGCTGCCCGAGAACTCATTGCAAAAGAGGCGGAGCGGGCCGGGGCGATGTTCGGAGAGCTCGGCGGCGTGACTTTTGTCGGAACCGCCGGCAGCATCACCACACTGGCGGCCATGGCGCAGAAACTGACGACCTATGAGCCGATCCGTATCCACAATTACCGGCTTGGGCTGGAAACGATCCGTGGGCTCGAGAAGGAGATCCTGGGCCGGACGAAAGCGCAGCGCCGTGAAATGCCGGGTCTCGAAGCGGGCCGCGAAGACGTGGTAGTGGCTGGCACGCTGATCCTGCGCGGCATTATGGAGACACTGGGATTTACCGAAGGGCTGGTCAGTGATGTCGGTTTACGGGAAGGAATTTTGATCGATCTGGCGGAACGTCTTCGACGCCGTGATGGTGACAAGTAACTTGCGGAAAAGACTCCTGAGCTAGCCCGGGTTTGACGGGCACCTCAAAAGGGGGCACGATAGCCCCCGCAGGAGGTGCACCATGGGCCAGCGCCGCTTGATCGAATTCTTCTTGAGTCCGCTCCTGAAATCCGTCCAGGAAAGCGCGCGGGAACGATAATTCTCGCTGCGCAGCAGAAAAACGGAGACATATCTTCTTTCCTGCCACACCGCCGCATTTCTGAAGATGGGTGCGAAGAGTCTGGCAAGGTTTGTAGGGCAGTCACTGCTGGAGTAGACCACGAAACGTGGCGAAGCGTTAAAGGCGACAGGCTTGGAAGCGGCCTGTCGCCTTTCTATTTTTATTTATCGGAGACGTTCCATTCTTTCGAGCGGGGGGTTGGTCTTCTCCGTTTGCGCGCATCGTGGGAGCACCGTCCGGGTGTGCGCTCTCTGCGAGCAAGGAGGAGACCAACCCGCC
>JANOEZ010000475.1:0-1189 GCA_031413335.1 Nitrospirota bacterium | reverse complement strand
TCCGGGTCGTACACGAAACAGAACAGGGTCTGGCAGTCGGGGTGTGTCCAGCAGTAGAGCGCGTCGTGTTCCAACTGGCTGGCGACTTCCTTGGCGCCCACGCCCTGCCGCGTTTTCTTGACCTCGATGATGATCCGGTCGCGCGGGGCGACGAAATAGGTGTGCGTGGCCCCGCCGGCATACCCGGGCTGCCAGGTCTCCCGTCGGATCTCGTCGAATTCCAGGCACAGCAGCGCGTGTACGACGTCCTGTGCGTCGTACTCGTCTTCCACCTCGATCGTCGGCCGGCCTTCGTGCCGCAGGCGCAGTTGGCGGGCGACCGCATGAAACCGGTTGCCGATCTTGCGCAATAATCCAACGGCGTCTGTGCTGGCGGCGGCGGAGCCGGCCGGATGCGCAGCAGGGCGGGCAGGCGGCGCGGCAACTTTCGGCGCAACTGGCGGCGGCGGGGGTGCGACAGCCGGCCTCGGTGGTGCTGCAGGTGCGACGGGCGGTGGTGCGACCGGTCTCGGTGGCGGCGCGACGGCGGCTGGTTGCGCGATTGGCGGTGGGGCAACCGGTGCAACGGGTGGTGCCGGAGGCGGCGTCGGCGCGGCCGCTTTCGGCTTCTTGCCTTCCAATTCAAGCTTCTTATCGTCCAGATAGGCGATCAGGCTTTCCAGAAATTCGAGCGCGTGTGTGACCTCCACCTTGGCGGTGGATTTGATGCGGAAGTTTTTGTTCTGTTGATACTCCTCGGAGTCTTCGCCGAAGATATCGCGCAACGCATCCTTGACCTGAAACTCCAGCTTGGACCGTTCCGCATCCTTGTAGGGATTGCCTTCCCGCTTCAGCTCGTCCACCGGCTTGACCAGGGCGCGCAACTGTTCAAGGCCGCGGGCGATTTCGTCCGGGTGGGCGAAGATTTTTTCCTTGAACGATTGCGCGTCGGAGGCCTTGCCCCGTGTCATCGGTGCCCTTCGGCGTGACGAGGGTGCTCGTCGACGATTCCCGCGGAGGTGTCTTTGAAGAGGTCCGGATATTGCTCGGCAACTTGCGGATAGAAATCGGGATACCACTTTTTTATGCACTCCGGGCAGATGCCGTGGGTCAGCATCGTGTTTGTTTGAGATTCGAGGTACTCTTCGACCTGGCTCCAGTAGCCGACTCTCATCCAGCCATTTGCCAAGAAGAAAGCGGTCAAACCAGC
>JANOEZ010000474.1:0-3690 GCA_031413335.1 Nitrospirota bacterium | reverse complement strand
TCGCGTGCCCATCACGACGAGATCGCTCTTCAACTCACGGGCCGTCCCGTTGATCTGCTGGACCGGAATGCCACGAGTGATTTGCGCCTTGGTCGCCACCCCGCAGCCGCCGGCCTCGCTCACCACCCGGTCCACGACGTTACCGGCCTCTTTGTGAAGCTGATCGAGATAGAGTTGATTGACCTGATAGTCGGGATCCATGCCGGGCGGAGCCTCCAGGACCGAGAGAATGTCGAGCTCGGCACGGCAGGCCTTGGCCAGAAACACGGCCGCTTCCTGCGCCCGCCTCGCCTCCGCAGAACAATCCGTTGCCAGCAGCAACCGCGTGATCAGCCGATTCATGCCCAGGCTCCTTCTGTCTGTTTGGATTTAGCGGACAGCGGCGCGGTCAGGACCGGGCAGCCGGCGGTCCGCACGACTTTCTCCGCCGTGCTCCCGAAGAAGATCTTCTCCACGCCCTCGGCGTGGCCGCCGTAGCTGCCCATCACCACCAGATTGACCTTTTCGCTGCGGGCCATCCTGGCGATCTCGACGAACGGCACGCCCTCCTTGACCATACGGCTGATCGGCAGCCCCTTTGCCGCATCGCCCTGCATCAACCCTCGGGCAAACAGCCGGGCCTGATGGCTCAATCGCTTCTTCTGCTTCCTCCCCTCCGACGGAAGGGCCAGCCCTAACCGGTTCAACGCCTCGAGGCTTTTGGTATCCACCACGTGCAGGAGAATCAGTTCGGAGGAAAATACACGGGCCAGCGTGCAGGCGAGGCGGAACGCCTCCTCGGAACAGGGCGAGAAATCCACCGGTACCAGAATTTTAGAAAACAGTTTGCTGGGCATGCTCGCTAGTGCGCTCCCGTGCAACAGTGGGCATATCGCTCCGGCGGCAGCGCCTTCATCACCGCGATCAGTTCCACAGCTTCCGGCTCCGGAACGCACCGGTCGATGGCCGGATAGAGAACGGCTTCCTCCTTCGTGTTATGCACCAGCAGCACGTCCTTCAATTCATGCTCGTACTCGCCGGTATCCACGTTCCCAGTGGCGACCCGATCGTGAATGGCGTCCAGCAACTCCTTGATACGCCGGTGTTCCAGCCGCATGACCGCCGTGGGGCCTCCCTCCGACATGCCCGTCTGCTCCTCGAACCGGGGAAAGAGAAACTCCTCCTCCCAGACAATGTGCCGCTGCAGACTGCGCTTGAACTCTGAAAACAACTCCTTCGCCTTCGCGAGATCGCGGGTCTTCGCGGCCTGGAAGTCCTTGAACAGCCCGTCCAGCCGGTCGTGATCCTGTTCCATAAATTCCGTGATAGGTTTCATCATGGGCCTCCCGATTCACTGAAGGAATGAGCAAGGCCGGTGCCACCAAGGGAGAGCACATAGCGAATAGCAAGTAGCGAATAGCAAAGGGAAAATCCCGTAGTTGTCAGCTGTTAGCTACTCGCTACCTGCTGCCCCGCTGTTTGAGGGGGAGTCCTGCTACAGCGCGACGGCCTCCCCTGTAGCGGAAGGCCACAAGAGCGGACAGGTTGAGGTTGAGGTTCAGGCTGAGAAAGCGGCATAAAGCCCGCAGCAATATCACTCTTCACCTAAACCTCAGCCACAACCTAAACCTGAGTTGGCTTGGCATCCCTCTTGCTCACCCTTCACAGTAGTGGAATGTGGAACGCCATGACGCGGACACGATGGATGATCCTTGGAGCGATGGCGCTGGGGGTCGCGATTGTTGTGTATGTCGTCTTGTTCTGTCCGGTGGAATGCCATTAACAACATAGGCGAGAGGCACAACAGGCTATAGCTCCAGGAGAACGAAAAATGCGATGCGCACAGTGCCACGGAGCGATGGTCGTGGATCATTTCCTCGATCTGGAAGACGCCGGCGGTCACTTGTGGCTGCGAGCTTGGCGGTGCGTGAACTGCAGGGTCATTGTGGAGCCCGGCATATTCCGGCGCCGGCACATACACCGCTCGCTGCTGGCCTGGCTGCGCGCGCGGTTCTCGAAACGGCCGGCGCGCCATACCGAGACCGTTTCGTTGGGCATCTGACGCGCAGGTGAGGTGCGAGAAGAGCCTATGCCGATCGTGGCCGACTTGATGACTGCTGCCGTGCCCCGGGCACGGGCGGAAGACACCGTCGGCGCGGCGCTGGCGATCCTTCACAGCAGCCGCCTGGATGAGGCTGGCCATCTGTATCTCGTGGATGGAACATCCAGACTCGTCGGCCAGGTTCCGATCGAGACGTTGCTGACCGCGCCGCCGGATGCGCGATTGGACGGCCTGCAAGGCAGCCGTCCCGTGGAGGTGCTGCCGGACGACAACGCCGAAACAGCGGCGTTGCGCGCCGTGGAGCGGCAGGATGCGGACGTCGCGGTCGTCGACGCGCAGCGCACGCTGCTCGGCGCCATTCCCATCGGACGCCTGCTGGCGCTGCTCCATGACGAGCATGTGGACGACTGGCTCCGGATGGGAGGCATCGGCGCGGGCCACCCCCATCCCGCGAAGCGAAACGAAACATGGAACGCGTTTGTGGCGCGGATACCGTGGCTCATCCTGGGGTTGATGGGCGGGTGGCTGTCAGCCGGCGTGGCGCATCTGTTCGAAGCGGCGCTGGAACGAGACATCGCGCTGGCATTTTTTCTGCCGCTGGTCGTCTACATGTCGGACGCGGTCGGCACGCAGACTGAAACCGTCCTGGTGCGGGCGCTGGCGTACGGCCGGGTGCCGCTCTTCCCGCAACTGCTGCGGGAAGGCCTGCTGGGACTGCTCATCGGCAGCACCATCGGGGCATTGGCGGGCGCAGGGCTGTTCGCGTGGAGCGGGCATCAGACCATCGCGACGATCGTCGGCATCACTCTCGCGATCACGACGTTCATCGCAACGCTCCTCGCCAGCCTGCTGCCGTTGGGGCTGGCCAGGCTGGGCGTGGACCCGGCGCTCGCAAGCGGCCCGATCGCGACCGTTCTGCAACATCTTCTGAGCGTGGCCATTTACCTGAGCATCGCGACCGCGATGCTGGCGCCATCATGAGCGCTGAACGATGAATACCGGTAGCGCATAGACAACTCAAGGAGGGCACATGGATACACAAATTGAAAGTCGGAATGTCGCGATGACTCTGAGATGGAAAACTGAAATTGAAGAGCGTCTGGCGGGCCTCCAAAACGGCCACGACGATCTCGTTCACGGGCGCGTCACGCTGACGAAAAACAAGCATCATAAGAAGGCACTCAAGGTGGCGGAGGCGCTGGTCGTCGTGACGCTGCCCGGTCGGCACACGCTGACTGCCCGCAAGGAGGACAAGACATTCGAGGAAGCGATCCGTGCGGCGTTCACGGCGATGGAAACGGAGATCAAAAAATTCCGTGAGAAGCGGGCTGCTCACGATGTCGTGAAATGGTAGGCCGATGCCGATGTACGATTACACGTGCCTGGATTGCGGCAAGGAGTCGCTCATCGTGCTGACTTTAAAAGAGCACGAGCAGGGCGCTCCTCCCTGCCCGGCCTGCAGCAGTACTAAAATGAAGCAACTGTTTACCGGCTTTATCGCACACACGACGAAAAAGAGCTGACGAGGGATTCCCCATGGCGCAACACCGGAGCAAGCCACCAACCGCGCGTGCGTCGCTTGCCGTCGGCTTGTGCGCGATCCTCTGGGCTCCAGCACTGCTTCCCGCCGCCGAGCTGCCGGAAGACGT
>JANOEZ010000473.1:0-1128 GCA_031413335.1 Nitrospirota bacterium | reverse complement strand
TACCGCTCGACCAGTTGGCTGATGATGGTCTCCAGCGTGATCCCGTGCAATGGGTCGCGGGGATGGGAGATGGGCGATGGCTGGTTCATGCGGTGCGTGCTTCGTGACGGGTGGCTTCTGGAGGCGGCAGTCTTAACAAGGGAATTGTTCTCTGCCCCCATTTTTTGGGACTGCGGGCCGGAGCCTCGATGGTTACGGCTTGGGAACTTCCAGATCTTTGCAAATCTTCTGCGCGAGGAAGTTGTTGATCTCGCGATGGCGGGGAACGGTCGACATTTTCCCAGCCGCGCGGCTCACATACACGCTGTGGCTGGCGCCTTCGCGCAAGAGCTCGGCACCATGTTGCTGCAAGTGGCGGATCAGATCGACCCGCTTCATGAAATCGAGGCGAGTGGCTCGCGGATCACCGTCTTGTTGCGCAAGGTCTCCTCAGCCAACGCCCGGTTGGTCTCCAGCACCAAGTGCACGGCCTCCTGGAGATTGGCACGGGCCTCCTCAATGGTGTCTCCCTGGGTATTCGCCCCCGGCAGTTCTTCGACGAACCCAATGTAGCCCTCGGGCACTTGCTGAAAGACGGCAGTGAGTTGTTCCTTCATAGCAACGATCTCCTTGTGGGGCGGATTATAGCAGACAAGACGGCCAAAGCCCACCCGACACTCTCGACAACTCGTCGCGGAAGGCACGGGGCTGATTTCCCCACTTTTACCTTTTACTTTTTACTTTCTCCGCGCCGATCGCCTTCTCCCACGACACCGTGCTCGAGCCCACCAACTCGATTATTTTATAGACGCTATCCGGCATGATATCCCCCTGGTCAAATGTGGATTGGACAACCTCGTCGCACGTGAGAATGTGACGCGACGCAAAGGCTAGGCCGATTGAAAAAAGGAGTCAAGGAGTGCGGTCAGCGCGGAGGAAGGGAAATGGGCCGGGGGAATCTAAGCTGGCGGGTTGGTCTTCTCCCTTGCTCGCGCAACGCGCGGCCTCGGAAGGCCCTCGTTGGACGCGCGCAGTCGGTGGAGACCAACCCGCCGCTCGAAAGAATTAATCTTCCCAAAAATAAAAAATAGAACGGTGACAGACCGCTTGAAAGTCTGTCACCGTTAACGCTTCGCCACGTTCAACGGG
>JANOEZ010000472.1:0-2220 GCA_031413335.1 Nitrospirota bacterium | reverse complement strand
CGCTGCCGTTGAAAGTCTATTCGATGATCAAAACCGGCATTTCGCCGGAGATCAACGCGCTGTCCGCCCTCCTGGTGGTCGCGTCCATGGGCCTGGTCGGCCTGTCCCTGGCGGTGCAACAGCGCGGGAAATTTACTCATTGATTCATTGAATCATTAGATCATTTAAAATGATGCAATGAGAAATTTGTCAATGACTCAATTAGGGCTGGCGGCGCTCTTGTACGCCGTCAGCCTGGTGGCCTGCCAGGCGTCCTCGGATGAGGCCGGGGCGGGGAAGACGCTCTACTATTTCACCTGGTCCGATTACGTCGGGCCGGAACTGCTGGAATCGTTCGAACGTCAAACCGGCGTGAAGGTCGTCGTCGATACCTTCAGCAGCAACGAGGAACTCCTGGCTAAATTACAGAGTGGAGCCTCCGGCTATGACGTGACGGTCCCGTCGGACTTCATGGTCTCGGTCATGATGCAGCAGGGATTGCTGGCCGAGCTGGATTTGGCCAGGATTCCGAACGCCCGGCAGTTGGTCAGGGGGCTCGAGACACTTCCGGTCGATCCCGAACACCGGTTTTCGGTGCCCTATCTCTGGGGCACGGTCGGCATCGGCTACGATTCGAGCGTGATCCCGACCCCGCCCGACAGTTGGGCCGTACTCTGGGACGAGCGGTATAAAGGCAAGATCAGCATGTTGAACGACCAGCGGGAAGTCTTCGGGGCCGTGCTGCGCTCGATGGGCCAGTCCATGAATACGCGCGATCCGGCGGTCATCGAACAGGCCAAGGGCAGGCTGCTGAAACAGAAGCCGCTTGTGAAGACCTACAGCAGCGATCATTTCGATCAGTTGCTGGCGTCGGGTGAAGTGGTCCTGGCGCATGGCTGGGGCGGTCCGGTGGCCCGGGCAATGGCGTTGAAGCCCTCCATCAAATATATCGTGCCGAAGGAGGGTGCGACGATTTGGGCAGACTGCCTGGTGGTGCCGAAAACCTCGCGCAACAAGGAACTGGCCATGCAGTTCATCAATTATCTGTTGGATCGCGAGGTGGCGGCCCGCACGAGTGAACGGCTGCTGTTCGCCTCGGCGAATCGCGAGGCCAGGGCCCTGGTCAAAGCCAGTGTTCGTGATAATCCTGCCGTCTATCCGGACGAGACTGCGCTTGGACATCTTGAATGGATGGCCGATGTCGGCGATGCGCTCCGATTGTATGATCGAGCGTGGACCGAATTAAAAATGAACTAGTCGAGAGAAACGCATAAGTATTTCAAAAGAATGAAAAAGGCGATATAATGCAAGAAGTTAGAAGAGAGGACGAATGCGGATGACGTTGTCCATGCGCGTGCTGCTCATGATCGTGGCCACCGCGGCTTGCGTCTGGGGGGCCGGACTGTCCTGGTCGGCGACGGCCGATGAGAAGGCGAGCATGGCGCAAAAGCCGTCGCCCTCCGCGCTGCGCCTCAGCCAGGACGAGGCCGTCGCGCTGTTTCTCCGCCAGAATTTCGACCTGCTCATCACAAAGTTCGGGATCGACTATGCCAAGGGCCAGCAGATCACGGCGCGGCTCTTTCCGAATCCGATCCTCTCGGTCAGCACGCTCGGCGCATTCGGCCAGCAGCAGACGCTCACCCGCAGCGGACAAGTCTATCCGCAGATTCAGCAACTCTTCGAGATGGCCGGCAAGCGCGGCTATCGCATGGAGAGCGCCAGTTTCGGAGCCCGATCGGCCGAGGCGAATTTCGAAGACGCGATCCGCCAGTTGACGTTTACGGTCAAGGACGCCTACTACCGGGTTCAATTGGCTCAACGCCGGCTGGCGCTGGCGGAGGAAAACCGGGACCGGTTTTCCCGTATTCTGGAAGTGAACTCGATCCGGTTCAAGAAGGGTTACATCGCCGAGGTGGATCTGATTCGCATCCGCCTGCAGGTCGTGGATTTCCAGTCGCAGATCATCCAGGCGATCCAGGATGGCAACCAGGCCCGGGCGGATCTCCGCGTGCTGCTGGGTCTCTCGCCGAGTGTGGACGTGATGCTCACGACGCAACTCGATTATCATCTGGTTGAGCCGGACATCGTCGCACTGCGCCGGCTCGCCATCGAGACGCGGCCGGATATCCGGATGAAGCGGTTGCTGCAGTCGCAGCGCATGGCTGATCTCCGATTGGCGAAGGCCTATCGGATTCCGGACATCACAGCCGGCGCCGGCATTGCGCTGCAGGGGCCGCAGGG
>JANOEZ010000471.1:0-2919 GCA_031413335.1 Nitrospirota bacterium | reverse complement strand
ATCCATCGCGTCGGCAGACGGATCGCCGATGCCGCGAACAAACCCGAGTACCACTGGGAATTCGCCGTCATTGAAGAGCCGAGCATGGTCAACGCCTTCTGTCTGCCTGGCGGCAAGGTTGCCATCTTTACCGGCATCCTGCCGATCGCCAAGAACGAGGCCGGTCTGGCCACCGTGATGGGGCACGAGGTGGCGCACGCGCTGCAACGGCACGGCGCCGAGCGCATCAGCCGCAGCATCCTCGAGCAAATCGCCCAACTCGGGACTCTGGCCGCCGCCGCCACCGGAGCCATCGACCCGGCCGTCATGCAGGGTATCCAGAGCGCCTACGGCGTCGGTGTTTCGCTCCCGTTCAATCGCAAACAGGAATCGGAAGCGGACTTTGTCGGATTACAGTTGATGGCCAAGGCCGGCTACGACCCGCGCGAGGCAGTCCCGTTCTGGGAGCGCATGAGCGGATGCCCGCGCAAAATGATCGGGACGCTCTGTTTCCGGTCCGCCAGTTCGATCCCGGAATTTCTATCGACGCATCCCTCGGACATCACGCGTATCAATCAAATCGAGGCCTGGCTCCCGGGCGCCCTGCAGCATTACCATCCGGGGCAGGCCCCCAGCGCACCGGCGACTCCCGGCGCGCCTGAGCCGCCTTACCAGCCTCCCATCGGTCCGCCGGTTCCACGGAGGATCGGGTAGCCCATGCCCAAGCGGACCGACATCAAGAGCATTCTTCTCATCGGGTCCGGCCCGATCGTGATCGGACAGGCCTGCGAATTCGACTATTCGGGCACGCAAGCCTGCAAGGCCCTCCGGGAGGAGGGCTACCGGGTGATCCTCATCAACAGCAATCCGGCGACGATCATGACCGATCCGGAACTGGCGGACCGGACGTATATCGAACCCATCACCCTGGATGTCGTCGAGCAGGTGATCGAGCGGGAGCGCCCCGACGCGCTGCTGCCGACGATGGGCGGGCAGACGGCCCTCAACACGGCGATCGGCCTGGCCAAGCGCGGCACGCTCGCAAAATACAACGTCCAATTGATCGGCGCATCCATCGAGGCGATTCACAAAGCGGAAGACCGGGACACGTTCAAGCAGGCCATGCAGCGCATCGGCCTCCGGGTGCCGGACAGCGGCATGGCCAAAACCCGCGAGGATGCCATGCGGGTGGCGGAACGGGTCGGATTCCCGGCCATTGTCCGGCCGTCGTTCACCATGGGCGGCACCGGCGGGAACATCGCGTACAACCGTGAAGAGTTCGAGCGCCACGTGGACTGGGGCCTGGCGATGAGTCCGGACGGGGAGATTCTCGTCGAACAGTCCGTCATCGGCTGGAAGGAATTCGAGCTGGAGGTTATGCGGGACAGCAAGGACAATGTCGTCATCGTGTGCCCGATCGAGAATTTCGACGCCATGGGCATCCATACCGGCGACAGCATCACCGTGGCGCCGGCCATGACGCTGACCGACAAGGAATATCAGGTCATGCGGGACGCCGCCGTCCGCATCATCCGCGAGATCGGCGTGGACACCGGCGGCTCCAACATCCAGTTTGGCCTGCATCCAAAAACCGGCGAGATGGTCGTGATCGAGATGAATCCGCGCGTCTCGCGCAGCTCGGCGCTGGCCTCCAAAGCCACCGGCTTCCCCATTGCAAAGATCGCCGCCAAACTGGCCGTCGGTTATACGCTCGACGAGATCACCAACGACATCACCCGCGTGACCAAAGCGTCGTTCGAGCCGACGATCGATTATGTGGTGTTCAAGATCCCGCGTTTTGCCTTTGAAAAGTTCCCCGGGGCCGATCCGACGCTGACGACCCAGATGAAGTCCGTCGGCGAAGCCATGGCCATGGGGCGAACATTCAAAGAAGCGCTGCACAAGGCGCTGCGTTCGCTCGAAGTCGACCGCTACGGACTGGTCTCCCTGCGCGGCCTCGATCACGGCATTCCGGATGGAGCCAGCCGGGAAGACTTGATCGCGCAGGTCCGGACCGCGCTGCAGACGCCGCACCCGGACCGGCTCTGGCACCTGGCCGATGCCATGCGCCTGGGGATTTCCGTTGAAGAACTGTACACGCTCACCCACGTGGATCCATGGTTTCTGGATCAGATTCATGAACTGGTCGAGTTCGAGGCGAGGCTGAACGCCGCCTCATCGCTCAGCACTCAGCACTCAGCACTCGATTCTGACCTCTTGTGGGAAGCCAAGCGGCTCGGCTTCGCCGACCGCCGCATCGCGCACTTAACCGGCAAGACTCCGGAAGCCATCCGGCAGCAACGTATCGCCGGCGCGCCGGCCGGCACCACCGGCGGCGTGACTTACAAACGCGTGGACACCTGTGCTGCGGAATTCGAAGCCCAGACGCCCTATCTCTATTCGACCTACGAGACCGGCTGGATCGGCGCCAAGGGCGAGACGATCCCGGCGCAGAGCGAAGCCGACCCATCGGGCCGCAACAAGGTGATGATCCTCGGCGGCGGTCCCAACCGCATCGGCCAGGGCATCGAGTTCGACTATTGCTGCTGCCACGCCGCCTTCGCGATGGCGGAGATGGACATCGAATCCATCATGGTGAACTGCAACCCGGAAACCGTTTCTACCGACTACGACACCTCCGACCGTCTCTATTTCGAGCCGCTGACGCTCGAGGACGTGACCGAGATCATTCATGTCGAACAGTCGACCGGAAACTTCATGGGCGTCATCGTCCAGTTCGGCGGCCAGACGCCGCTGAAGCTGGCACAGGGCCTCAAGGCGTCAGGCGCACCGATCCTCGGCACCACGCCGGACTCGATCGATCTCGCCGAAGACAGGGAACACTTCTCCAAACTGCTCGACAGGATCGGCCTACAGCAGGCCCCGGCTGCCATCGCTCGCACCGACGAGGAAGCCGTCGCCGCCGCCAACCGCATCGGC
>JANOEZ010000470.1:0-1643 GCA_031413335.1 Nitrospirota bacterium | reverse complement strand
GAAGGGTCGCTTCGGGAGGCACGGAAGCGAAACGGCGCGACTTCCCCGTTCCGCCCTTCGCCAGCTTCTGCTGCTAGGATTTCTCGGCGGAAGACTGCTCTGACGGTGGCGCCTTGTGCTTCAGCGCGCGGCCCTTGTTCGGCGTGGGGTCGGTGATCAACCCGTAGCTCTGCCGTCCTTCGTGGTTTTCCGGCAGATATTCCGTGATCGGCATGCCGTCTTCTCGCACGAACAGGAGGCAGTGGCAGTACTTGTAGATCTGCATCTCGTCGCAGGCGCAGATCCATCGGCGCAGCGTCGCTTCCTCTTTTTTATCCTTATAGAAATTGCAGGGGCAGAGCGGTTTGCCCAGCTCGTCCACGTTGGCAGCCAGACCCTTCACGACGGCTTCGGTCACGGCCTGGTTGGGATGCATGGTCGTGCCGCTCTTCTCGGCGAAGCCCTTCACGTACTTCCACATTTTGTCGAGGCTCTCCTGGCGTGGTTCGGCCATCACGCTCCTGAGTTACGGTTTCGCGCTGCTCTGGGTTCCCAGAAAGACCCGGAGCCGCTCGCGTTGCGAAGCCTGGATGTCGACGAACTCAATGCCGAAGGTATCCGCTTTGACCCATCGCACGACGCTGCGCTCGACTTTGAGCGGCCGGGGATAGTCGGGGAGAAACAGTTCGACCTTCAGCGAGGCGCCCATTTCCGGGACGGTTTCGCACTGAATCTTGCATCCCGTCTTGGACAGGTCGTTGACGAGTCCCTCGCCCTCAAGCCCGCCACCCGCGAAGAAGGTCCGGCAGCCGAGCTTGTGGCGGGTCGCGATGCGTGGCATCTGAGGGGGATGCTCCTGCAGTTCGCGCATCAGTTCCTCGCCCTCGCTCTTCGAGAGCCATCCCTTGCGCGCCAACAGGCTCAGCAGCGCGGCGGATTCCATCTTGTAGGAGGTCACCAGCGCTTTGAGCGTGGTGAGGTCGCGCGGATCGATCAGTTCAGGCATGGGCCGGTTCCCTCATTAAATAGCTAGGTGCGCCAGCGGAGCGTGACCGGTCCCTTCAGGGGATGGTCCAGCGCGCCGCCGTTCTGCTCGGCGGCGAGATAGGCCGCTTTCAATTTCACATACCACTTGGCCGGCGCGTCGGGGTCGCCGAGCAGCATCAGCGGCGGATTGTGTTTCAGGCCGATCGCCTGCCGCGCCATCACGCTCGTGTCCTGATTGAGAAAGGCCCGCCCGAACAGCCGCAGGAGGGTTTTCGAGAACGGCAGCCAGCGCAGGCAATCCCAGGCTGCGCAGAAGTCCATGCGGCACTGCGTGTCGGAGATCGGCGTGATCATGGCGCGCGACAGGAACCACTGGGAGCCGGACTGAATGGTCTCGATGCGGATGTTCGGCAGCAGAAAATCGATCGTGGGTTGCGACTCCTTTTTTGTCGCGCGGCTGGAAGAAGGCATCGCGCTGCGCAAGATCGTGCCGCTGGCGCGCATCTTTGTGCTGGACGGCGCCGATCCGGATTCGGTGCCGTAATCCTCGAACACGGCGCCATTGGCCTCGTGCCAGTCGCGCATGGGCAAGGTGAGGCGCGCGTGATAGAGCGCGCCGCGCGCGCGGCCCGCGATGGCGCCGATCGGGATCGGGTCATAGGGCGGACGAAACCGCG
>JANOEZ010000469.1:0-2082 GCA_031413335.1 Nitrospirota bacterium | reverse complement strand
AGTCCATCGTCAGGTACGGACGGTCCCAGTCGGCGATCGCCCCGAAACGCGAGAAGTTGTCGCGCTGGATCGCGACGTACTTCTCCGCGTAGTCGCGGCAGAGCTTCCGGATCGCTGAAGCGTCGAGGTCTTTCTTCTTGTCCCCCAATTCCTTCATCACCTGGTGTTCGATCGGCAAGCCGTGGCAATCCCATCCCGGCACGTACGGAACATGGAAACCGGCCATGGTCTTCGACTTGATGATGATGTCTTTGAGAATCTTGTTTAGCGCGTGGCCGATGTGAATGCGGCCGTTCGCATAGGGCGGCCCGTCGTGCAGTACGAAGAGCTTGCGCTTTTCCTTTTTCCCTTGCTCCTGAATGCGCTCGTAGAGGCGTTCCTGTTCCCAGCGGGCAAGCGTCTCCGGTTCCCGTTGCGGCAGGTTCGCCTTCATCGGGAAATCGGTTTTGGGAAGATTGAGTGTGGCCTTGTAGTCCATGGACTGACAGCAGCCTCGTGATACCACCTACTTCAGTTGCCGGTTCAGCCGGTCGGCTGCAAGTGGTGGTTAAACCCCAACCAATGAGCCGACATACATAACTGATGCGATGAAGCTGAGCGCGCTGCGCACAGCATGCAGCGCACCCCACTTCTCCAGGAGCGCGCGAGTCTCACTCGAATCAAGATCGCGACCGGGCGCCAGCAACCGGTGATTGGTGGGCATGATCACGATGAACGTGAACGGAACGACCAAACCGATGGACACCGCGCCGACACACCACATGATGCCGCCACCGAGTAACCAAACTGAAATTCCGGCGAAAAATCCGAGCACGGCCAGGGCCCCTTGCATGACTGTCGCGCGCTTATAGCTCGGCGCCCAAACGGTTACCGCGGTTTTCGTGCCACAGCCCATTCGCGCGGGATGCTCGACGACATTGATATAGATGG
Source organism: Nitrospirota bacterium (assembly GCA_031413335.1). Taxonomy (GTDB): domain Bacteria; phylum Nitrospirota; class Nitrospiria; order Nitrospirales; family Nitrospiraceae; genus 2-02-FULL-62-14. The sequence goes on along the minus strand of JANOEZ010000469.1, from coordinate 1,152 downwards.
CTGCCCCGGCAAAGAGAGTCGCGCTCAAGGTTGCGATGAACTGAAGAGTGGTCATCATCCTCGTTCCTCCGGAAATTACCAGGGCTTACAGGAATTCGGGTGAATATACCGGAACAAAGAGGGAAGGACTAGTCCTAACTCACCGCCATCATGCGATCGAGCGCAATTTTGGCCCACCGCTTGTCGTCTTCCGGCACGACGATATGGTTGACGACCTGGCCGTCGGCCAGGTTTTCCATCGCCCAGCAGAGGTGAGCCGCATCGATGCGGAACATGGTGGCGCACTGGCAGACCGTGGAGGAGAGGAAGAAGACCCGCTTGTCCGTCTGTTCCTTTTTCAGCCGATTGACCAGATTCAATTCCGTGCCGACCGCCCAGGCCGTGCCGGCCGGCGCCGCGCTCACGGTGCGGATGATAAATTCAGTCGAGCCGGTGGCATCGGCTTTATTGACGACGTCTTCATGGCATTCCGGATGCACAATGATCTTGATGTCCGGGTGCTGCTTGCGGAAATAGTCCACATGCGCGGGCTGGAACATCTGATGCACGCTGCAATGGCCCTTCCAAAGAATCAGTCGCGCCTTCCGGATGGCCTCGACGCTGTTCCCTCCGTTCGGCTTGAAGGGATCCCACACGACCATCTGCTCGCGAGGAAGCCCCATCTTATTGGCTGTATTCCGTCCCAGATGTTCGTCCGGGAAAAACAGAATCTTCTCGCGCCGGGCCCAGGCCCATTCGATCACCGCGCGCGCGTTGGATGAGGTGCAGGTGATGCCGCCGTGCTCGCCGCAAAACGCTTTGAGCACCGCAGCGGAATTCACATAGACCGCCGGCAGGACCGTCTCTTCAACCGGCAGGATTCGGCCCAGCTGGTCCCAGCATTCGTCCACCTGCTCGATCGCCGCCATGTCCGCCATGGAACAACCGGCCGCCAGATCCGGCAGGATCACCGTTTGGTTGGAACGACTCAGAATGTCGGCCGTTTCGGCCATGAAATGGACTCCGCAGAATACGATGTTCGGACGGTCTGCATGTTGGGAGGCCAGCTTGGCGAGCAGAAGCGAATCACCCCGGAAATCGGCGTGCTCGATGACTTCGTCGCGCTGGTAGTTGTGCCCCAGCACCATGACTTTGTTACCGAGCGTACGTTTG
>JANOEZ010000468.1:0-3434 GCA_031413335.1 Nitrospirota bacterium | reverse complement strand
CTGTCAGCTCACTCCCTCCGTGTCACGTTTGACAGCCCGTTTGGCGCTGTGTTAGCGTGCCTTCCGTTCGATAGTCTGGGTTCAAAACATATCCCTCGCTCCAAGCCATGACTTGGGGCCTTTGACCAGGAGGACGACCGCATGCATCTCTACGAGTCTATCTTTATTATTCGTCCGTCGCTCTCCGACGACGACACCAATCAACTCATTGAAAAAATAAAGGGTCTGCTTGAAAAAGCGGGCACCCCGGTGCTGATTCTTGAGAATTGGGGCAAGAAGAAGCTCGCTTATGAGATCAAGCGGGAGCGCCGCGGGACCTTCGTCTACATGCATTTCAAGGCGGCGAGTAATGTCGTCGGCGAGCTGGAACATGCTTACCGGCTCGAGGACTCCGTGCTGAAGTTTCTGACCGTCCGCCTCGAACAGCCACCGGCTCCGAAGTCTGCTGCGCCACCGCCGTCAGCGATGGGACTGGCACCACAGCCCAGGGAGTTCGAGCGTGACCGGGTTTAATAAAGTCATTCTGATCGGCAACCTGACGAAGAATCCGGAATTGCGCTATACGCCGAGCGGCACGCCGGTGGCCAATTTCGGGCTGGCGGTGAATCGAAAGTATCGTCAGGACGAAAACCTGAAGGAAGAGGTGTGTTTCGTGGATATCGTGGTGTTCGGCAAGCAGGCCGAACATTGCGGGCAGTATCTCAGCAAGGGCAACGGCGTCATCGTGGACGGCCGGTTGCAGCAGCGGCGCTGGGAGACGGACGACGGGCAGAAGCGCAGCAAGCACGAGGTGGTGGCGCAGACCGTCACCTTCCTGCCGAAGCGCCAGGAAGCGGCGGGTGGCGAGCAGGCTGCGGCGGATGAAGCCGCCGGGCTTGAGGAAGAACCGCAGGGGTAGTTCAGGATCACCGGACCAGGAGGGACGCGCGTGGAACGAGGAGCAGGCGGAGGCGGAGGCGGAAGATTATTCCAACGGCGGCGGCAATGCCGTTTTTGCGTGGACAAGACGCCGATCGACTTCAAGGACATCGGGTTGTTGCGGAACTTTCTGACGGAGCGGGGCCGGATCGTCCCGCGACGGGTGTCCGGCAATTGCCTGAGGCATCAGCGCGATCTGACGATCGCGATCAAGCGGGCGCGCACGATCGCGATGCTGTCGTTTGCGGAAGAGTACTAAGCCGGGGCGGTGAGCCCGGTTTGACTTGGCGAGCGGTTCTGTGTATATCGATCGCATTCCAACAATGAGCCTCGCGGTGATGCCCATGGCCTTGCCGGTCCTCCACCTCATCGAGATTCCGGAAGAAGGGCTGAGTCTTTCCTGCGACCTGCAGGTGGACGACCTGACGCTGGGTCCGGAGGATGTCCGGATTCCAGACGGGCTGGCCCTGTCGCTCAACGCCATCAAGGCCGGGACCACGGTGCACGTGACCGGAACGCTGAGCGGGACCGCGCACCGGCAATGTGTCCGGTGCTTGAAAGAATATGCCGACGCGCTGTGGATTCCGGTCGTCGGGGAGTACCTCAGCGACACGGATCTGAAGAGCAAGCCGGCCGGGCGGGACGCGGCGGAACGGTCCGACGACGACATGGACGACGAGGTCCATGTCTATACGGGCGAAGAGATCGAACTGGGAGACATGCTGCGGGAGCATGTGATCCTGTCGGCGCCGATGCGGCCGCTCTGTCACGAGGAGTGCCGGGGGCTCTGTCCGGTCTGTGGACAGGATTTGAATGAACGCCGGTGCGATTGCCGGGAGGAGCAGATTCAGTCGCCGTTTGCCGTGTTGAAGAAATTGCGCGAGACGCTGCCGACGCCATCGAAACGAACGACGAAGACGAAGTGAGGAGCCACCATGCCCAATCCAAAACATAAACACTCAAAAGCGCGTCGCAACAAGCGCCGGGCCCAGTGGCGGAGGAAGAAGTCCACGCCACCCAACCTGTCCGCGTGTCCGCAGTGCCACGAGCTGAAGCCTCCGCACATGACCTGCCTGAGTTGCGGGACCTATAAGGGCACGCAAGTCATTGCCATCAAGGAATCCTAAGGCGCGGAGCCTGCACGGCGTCTCATGAAAATTGCCGTTGATGCGATGGGCGGGGACCACGGACCCGCCCCGGCAGTCGAAGGCGCCATCCAGGCGGCGCAGGAATTCGGCGTCAACGTCATATTGGTGGGCGACGAGACGCAACTGAAGGAACATCTCCGCCGCCTCCACTGCACCGATCCACGCCTCACCGTCCATCACGCTCCGCAAGTCGTCGGCATGCACGAATCGCCGGCCCAGGTCGCCAGAAAAAAACGGGATTCTTCGATTTGGATCGCCACAGAGCTGGTGCAATCCGGAGAGGCGCAGGCCGTCGTCAGCGCCGGGAACACCGGCGCCAGCGTCGTCTCGGCGATTTTCCTGCTCGATCGAATCAAAGGCGTGGAGCGGCCGGCGATCGCGACGACGCTGCCGACCCTGACGGGTACAGCCGTCATGCTGGACGTGGGCGCCAACGTGGACTGCACGGCCAGCCAGTTGCTCCAATTCGGCATCATGGGGCACGAGTACGCCAAGGACCTCTACGAAAAGTCCGCTCCCCGTGTCGGCCTCCTGGGCATCGGCGAGGAAGACAGTAAGGGGAACGAAGTCACCAAAGAGGCGCTGAAATTGCTCAAGGGCAGCGCGATTAATTTCATCGGTAACGTCGAGGGGCGGGACGTCTATAGCGGCGCAGCCGACGTGATCGTGTGCGATGGATTCATCGGTAACGTGGCGCTGAAGATTTCCGAAGGACTGGCGGAAACGATCAAGAAACTGTTGATGAAGGAAATTGCCGGGTCGTTTCTCGGCCGGCTCTCGTATCCGTTCATCGCCGCTCCGTTGCTCGCGCTCAAGCGCAGGACCGATTATGCCGAATTCGGCGGCGCGCCCCTGCTGGGGGTGAGCGGCGTCAGCGTCATCGCCCATGGCCGGTCCTCGGCCAAGGCCATCAAGAATGCGATCCGGCAGGCCAAGCTGATGGTGGACGGGCGCGTCATCGACAATATCCGTCGCGATATCGAGGAGAGCCTGGCCGGAAAGCCGGCCCCCGCCCGCGAGGGGACGGCGTGAGAGCGAGAATTGCCGGCACCGGCTCCTACGCGCCGGAGCGGGTGTTGACCAATGCCGATCTCGAACGGATGGTCGAGACGTCGGACGAATGGATCATCGAGCGTACCGGCATCCGCGAGCGCCATCTCGCCGCACCAGGAGAAGCCTGTTCCGACCTCGGCACGAAAGCGTCTTTGTCGGCCGCGAGTCCGAGTTGGAGCGGCTGCGCAAGGCCTTCGATAACGCGGCTGGCCACCGTGTCGCTGCCCAGTGGCAGGCGGACTGGTGGGTTGGGGCTGTCGATCAGTTGCAGGATTGCTTTGGAGAGTTTCTTGGGATCGCCCGGTTGTTTGTGAT
>JANOEZ010000467.1:0-1738 GCA_031413335.1 Nitrospirota bacterium | reverse complement strand
CGTCGGATTGCCGGAAGGCAATAGCACCGCGCTGCGACGGAGCAATTGATGAGAAAAACCAGCATCCGTCCGGCGGTCGCCGCCTTTTTCCTCGCACTGCTTTCGGGCTGCACGGGCTGCACGGCGACCCAGCTCACGGTGCAGGCGCAGCTGCCGCCGCCCTTGATCGAGCGACTGCCCGTGCGCGTCGGCCCCTGAGTCCGGCATCGCAGCCATCATGGTCGACGCATGGGACAACAAAGGGTCGACGATCGTCAGAGGTAATAGGCTGAATGTCAGGAGTGTGCATGGGATTGCCATTCGAGGCCATGCAGAACGACGGCCGAGCTTCGAGATATACGACAATGAGATTTCTGTCCAGGAACCCTATTTTCCTTTCGCCTTCACGTCGCAGAATGTAACGAACACGCTCATCAGGAACAATCGTACGAGGGGAGGACGGGCAGGGTTGTGGGTTCAGCGGCCCTGCTGCCAGCCGGTCAATGTCGAAGTTCACGACAACGACATTCGTGATGTGCCGGCGCCGGTCGTAACGGCTCAGACTCTGTCGGGAGGAATGCGCGTGTATGCGAATTCCTTTTGTCTCAAGGGCGCGGTGGGCGCCGGCCAGAACAGCGCTGTCCCGAACAATACGTTCTCCGGTCACTGCCCCCCTCCAATACAGATAACGCCCCCCTCAAATCTATTCGTCCGGTAGAAGGGGTTGATGTGGTGCAGGAGCAGCGGAAAATATTTCTTGGTGGATCAATCCCATGTGCGGAATAGCGGGAATCGTGTCCTATCACTATGCGGCCCTCGATGTCGATCGCGGTGAGTTGCGGCGTGTTCGGGATCATATGGCTGCGCGGGGTCCGGACGGGTGTGGAGAGTGGTTTTCAGCGGACAACCGCGTCGGGCTGGGCCACAGGCGGTTAGCGATCATCGATCTCAATGAACGAGCCGCCCAACCTATGACGAGCGTGGACCGGCGGCTGGTCATCACGTTCAACGGAGAGATTTACAACTACCGGATGCTGCGTGGCGAACTCGAAGCCAAGGGCTATATCTTCCGCACCGAGTCCGATACGGAGGTGCTGTTGCACCTTTATGCGGACAAGGGAGAAGCCATGGTCGAGGATCTGCGCGGCATGTTCGCCTTCGGTCTGTGGGACAGCCGGGAAGGGGTATTGTTGCTCGCCCGGGATCCGTACGGCATCAAGCCGCTCTACTATGCAGACGACGGCTGGACATTCCGATTCGCGAGCCAGGTCAAGGCGCTGCAATCCGGAGGCCAGATTTCCCGTGATCCTGACCCGGCCGGACATGTCGGTTTCTATCTCTTTGGGTCTGTCCCGGAACCCCACACGATTTGGCAGGATATTCGGGCGGTACCGGCCGGCTCAACCATGTGGGTGAAGGGAATCGGGGTTTCCGAACCGCGACGGTATTTCTCTCTGGCTCAAACCTATTGTGAGGCACAGGCTGATCCGTTACGGCTCGATCGAGAGGAGCTCTCTCGATTCGCGAGCGAGGCCTTTCTCGATTCAGTACGCCAACACCTGGTGGCCGATGTTCCTGTCGGCGCATTCCTCTCTGCCGGTATCGACTCCGGTTCCCTCGTCGGCCTGATGCGTGATGCGGGTCAATCGGACATTCAGACCGTGACGTTGACCTTTTCAGAGTTCACAGGCAAGTCCGGTGATGAAGCACCGCTTGCAGAGCTGGTTGCCCGACAGTACGGGACGCGCCATACGACCCG
>JANOEZ010000466.1:0-3710 GCA_031413335.1 Nitrospirota bacterium | reverse complement strand
CTGGTTCATTGGGTTCGTCTGGTTTGTTTGGTTCATCTGGTTCATCGGAACGGCGCCAACGAAACAAACTAAAAAAAACAAGACAAACCAGACAAGCTGGATCAGTTCAACATTCCGACAAGCCGGCCCAGCGCTTCCTTGGCCAGGGCGTAGTTCGGATTTAGCGTCAGGGCTTTCTTGTAGCAGTCGAGGGCCTCGTCCCACCGGCCCTTGCGCTCATAGACGCGGCCGAGGTTCAAGTGGGGGAATGCCGGGCTCTCGTACCGCCTGGCCTGCATGGCCTGTTCGAACCAGGGGATGGCTTCGTCGAACTTTCCCTGTTCGATCAGATAGGCGCCGATGTCGTTATAGGGATTACCGAAGTCCGGATCCACCTTGATGGCGTGGTGGCACTCCTCGATGGCCTCATCCAGCCGCCCCATGAAACTGTAGGTCCAGCCCAGAAAGGTATGGGCCTCGGCAGTGGGATGGGACTCGATCGATTTCTTGTAGAGATCCACCGCTTCTTCCAGTTCGCCCTTCATCTGGTGCTCGTAGGCCTGCTGGAAGAAGTCCCAGGCTTCTTTTTTATCTTCTTCGCGGCCTTCGCCTTGAATGAGAAAATCCTGAGCATCCATTCGATCGTGTCTCGCTATTCGTGTTTCAACTTCTTTTTGATCAACTCCGCTCCGTAGCGGCCCGACAAAAGCATGGAGCCGAAGGCCGGGCCCATGCGGGGCGTGCCATGGACGGCTGCCACGGCTAATCCTATCACGAAACAGTTCGGATAAACCTCGCCGGTGCGGTCCATGACCTCCTGCTCGGAACGGGAGACCCACATGGCGCCGTTGCCCGGCACCGGCTTGTACAGGCCCCGCTTGTTCAGCAGATTCACCACCACCGCGTCATGGCCTGTGGCGTCCACGACGATCTTGCTTTCCAGCGCGATCGGGTCCACGTGGATGATGTCATGGCCGGCCATCTCAGCCGTCGAATTGTTGACGACGACGCCTTCCAGTATTCCGTCCTTGCGCAGGATCAGATCCACGACCCTGGTCAGGTTCAGGATCTTGGCGCCCCCTTTGTAGGCAGCGGCGACCAGCGCGCCCGTGGCATGCGGCGGGTCCACCACATACATGCCTTCGCAGTCCTTGATCTTCTTGCAGGGCACGCCGATCTCTTCCAGAATCTCATTGGCGGGCGCGCAGATCGTGGCCTTATTCATCAGATAGCCGCCGGACCAGAATCCTCCACCCAATGCGAGGCTCTGTTCGACAATGAGCGTTCGAAAGCCCATGGCGGCCAGGTCGTGTGCGCAGATCAGGCCGGAAGGGCCGGCGCCGACGATGATCACATCGCTCTCGATGAGCTGGTCGAACTCTTTATAGTATTCCCGGGCAATCTGCCGGGTAATGTCGCGTTCGCGCAGGGGCGCGGGTTTCGGTTTCTTGATCATGGCTGTCCTCAGCGGTAAATTTCAGCGCCCGTTTTCTTGAACTCTTCCGATTTTTCCTTCATGCCGATCTGGATGGCCTGCTGCTCGTCCAGTTGTTTCTTCGCGGCGTACTCGCGCACGTCCTGCGTGATCTTCATCGAGCAGAAATGCGGTCCGCACATGGAGCAGAAGTGCGACACCTTCGCCGCGTTATCCGGCAGGGTGGCGTCGTGGAAATCCTTCGCGGTGTCGGGATCGAGCGAGAGATTGAACTGATCCTCCCATCGGAACTCGAAGCGGGCCTTGGAGAGGGCATTGTCGCGCGCCTGGGCGCCCGGATGCCCCTTGGCAAGATCGGCTGCGTGCGCGGCGATCTTATAGGTGATTACGCCGGTCTTCACGTCGTCCTTGTCGGGGAGGCCGAGGTGTTCTTTTGGCGTCACGTAGCAGAGCATCGCGCAACCGTACCAGCCGATCATGGCCGCGCCGATGCCCGATGTGATGTGGTCGTAACCCGGCGCAATGTCGGTGGTCAGCGGCCCCAGCGTATAAAAGGGCGCTTCGTGGCATTCCTTGAGCTGCTTCTCCATGTTGACCTGGATCAGGTGCATCGGCACGTGGCCGGGGCCTTCGATCATCACCTGGACGTCGTGTTTCCAGGCGATCTTCGTCAGCTCTCCAAGCGTTTCCAGTTCGGCAAACTGCGCCTCGTCGTTGGCGTCGGCGATGGAGCCGGGCCGTAAGCCGTCGCCCAGGCTGAAGGAGACGTCGTAGGCTTTCATGATCTCGCAGATCTCTTCGAAGTGGGTATAGGTGAAGTTTTCTTCGTGATGGGACAGGCACCACTTGGCATGGATGGACCCGCCGCGCGAGACGATGCCGGTCATGCGTGTGGCGGTCATCGGCACGTAGCGGAGCCGCACGCCGGCATGGATCGTGAAATAGTCCACGCCCTGTTCGGCTTGCTCGATCAACGTGTCGCGATAGATTTCCCAGGTCAGCTCTTCCGCCTTGCCGTTGACTTTCTCCAGTGCCTGGTAGATCGGCACGGTACCGATGGGCACGGGCGAGTTGCGGATGATCCACTCGCGGGTTTCATGGATGTTTTTGCCGGTGGAGAGGTCCATGACCGTGTCGGAGCCCCACCGGATGGCCCAGATCATCTTCTCGACTTCTTCCTCGATCGAGGAGGCTACGGCGGAATTGCCGATGTTGGCGTTGATCTTCACCAGGAAGTTCCGGCCGATGATCATCGGCTCGCTTTCCAGGTGGTTGATGTTCGCCGGGATGATCGCGCGGCCGCGCGCGACTTCGTCGCGCACGAACTCCGGCGTGATCATGTCTGGAATTTGGGCACCCCAGGCCTGGCCGGGATGCTGGAGGACTCCGCCGCCATGCCCGTTCCTGGCGGCCGGCGCCTGCGTAAATTGGCGGGACTGATTTTCGCGGATCGCGATGAACTCCATCTCCGGTGTGACGATGCCTTTCCGCGCATAGTGCAACTGCGTGACGTTCATGCCGCGCTTGGCGCGCAATGGCTTGCGGATGTGCTGGAATCGCAGCGAGGCCAGCTTCGGATCGGTCGCGCGTATCCGGCCGTATTCCGACGACACATCGCCCAACTGCTCCACGTCGTTGCGGCCGAGAATCCACTCGCGGCGGAGCGGCGCGAGCCCTTGTTTGACGTCGATCGCCACGGTCTGATCGGTGTAGGGCCCTGACGTGTCATAGACGGTGACGGGCTGGTTGGGTGTTGGCGCTCCGCCGTTCGCCGCGTGGGTCGGTGTCAGGCTGATTTCCCGCATCGGAATGCGGACGCCCGGCAGGGTGCTGTCGATATAGACTTTTCTTGAGGCAGGAAAGGGGGTCGTCGTCAGCGTGGCATCAACTGGTTTCTGTCCCTTCCCGTTTCCGTTTCCCGATCCATTTGATCTGCTCATCGGCTGGTCCTTTCTCTATCGCCTGGCACAAACAAAAAAGCCGCACCTGCGGGGTGCGGCTGAATTCCTGAACAGGGCCAACGTACTGTCCGCTTCCCTACGCTGGCATTATCCAGGTCAGGTTCAGAGGGAGTGTGGCGCAACAGCCACATCTCAGCCGCAAGGCCCCCCTAGCTGGAGGAGATCGTACTCCTCGCTTTTCCGCCTTGTCAATCCTTCGACTCGCCCGCCCTCCCAAACGGGGCGGCTCAGGATTGACGCTGAGCGATGGCTGTGGCTCCATTGCCAGTCGAAGCGTCAACCAGTGCCGATTGATTGTCCGCAACTCCTCGCGTACAATGACAACTCACCCACGA
>JANOEZ010000465.1:0-9346 GCA_031413335.1 Nitrospirota bacterium | reverse complement strand
CCACGCCCAGCGCCGTCGCAAACAGTGGCAGGCCCAATCCAAGCGAATAGGCCGAGAGCAACGATACGCCACTCCAGAGTGAATCCGTCGTGCTGGCGTACAAAAGGATCGTTCCCAGCACCGGCCCCACGCAGGGCGTCCAGCCGGCCGCAAACGCCACGCCAACGAGCACCGAGCCCGCATAGCCGGCCGGGCGGCTCTTGAAGTGGAACCGCTTTTCCGTGGCGAGGACGCTCAGGTTCAGCACGCCCAGTAGGTAGAGCCCAAAGATGATGATCAGTATCCCGCCGAGTTTCCGCACGAAGTCCTGATAGGTGATCAGCCATTGCCCGACGAGACTGGCCGACGCGCCGAAGGAAATGAACACCGCCGAAAAGCCGGCGATGAACAGGAGCGAATTGACGATGATCTCCTTGCGAAAGCGGCCCCGCTCCTCCGCGTTCGACAACTGTTCGATCGAGAGCCCGCTGATGTAGGAAATGTAGGACGGCACGAGCGGCAGCACGCAGGGCGACACGAACGAGAGCAGCCCTGCCGAGAAGGCCGCGAACAAACCGATCTGGTTCAGCGAGTCCATATTCTCAGTCTACCTCACTGGATGAACAATAATCATTCTTTGTGGATGTTCAAAAAGGATCATCCCTGCCAGACTCAAGGATGGTCTGATGCATGTGTGTATGGCGACGGGAAGAGTCTGACGGGTGAGCGAAGCGCTTTTCTTTTTTTCTCCTGGGAGCAGCGGGGGTATCCCCACACCGCGCGCGCTTCAGTGATTAACGAAATGCGGGGGTCGGTGTTGCGGCGGTCGGGACGGATACTTGCGGTTGACGGATCACGCTGGCGGTCGTAGCGGTGGAACCGTTGGTCGTGATGGGGGAGGCGACCGTCGTCGGTTCGGACGGATGGCTGTTGAGCCGGGCCATCAGCCTCCGGCTTTCCGATTGGAATTTGTTGTCGGGGTACCGTTCGCTGAGCGCGGTGAGCGAATCCTTGGCCCAGTCTCCCAAGGCCAGCTCATGATAGGAGAGCGCCAGGTAGTAGAGGGATTCCTGGACGATCTCTTCGAGATCCGGGTACTCCTTGATGATCGCTTCGAAGCGGTGGGAGGAGGCGAGATAGGCCTCGCGCCGGTAATAAAATTTTCCGATGAACAGCGCGTTCTGCGCCATGAATGTCTGGCAGGATTTAATTTTCTCCCGCGCCTCGGCTTCCCACGGGCTGCCCGGGAACTCCGCCAGGAGCTTGTTGAGCGCTGCCAGCGCCATGGTGACGGGGCTGGCGTCGCGGTCGAAGGTCTTGACCATCATGTAATGGCTTTCGCCCAGACGGTATTGCGCGTAGGGCGCGAGTTGGTGAATCTTGTGCAGGTCCAGGAAGTGCTGGTACTCGATGATCGCTTCCGCGTAATCCTCCTTCTCGAAGAAGGACTCGGCCCGCTTGATGATGACGTTGGGATCGTAATTCTTTTCGATCGTGTCGCCGACGAAGATCTGTTCGTCGGTGGAGCTGAGGGTGTCGCCTGGTTTTCCGTCGGCGGCCGGTTTCGGCTTGCTGGCGCATCCGCCTGCCGCGCTCATGGCCAGGGCGGCCAGCAGTGCCAGGGAGACGGACAGCAGACGCGCATGCATACCAATCGTCATGATGCTCACCCTAACAAATCATTCTCACAAATTCAACCGGGCCATGAAAATTAACCGTTCGTTTACACACGTGCGGCGGGACGCCATTGACGCCCCCCGGAGGGACTCCTATAATCGCGGCTCAATTACTCACTGCGAGAAGGTGGAGGACACGTGCGGCGAAGCAGGATTGTCGGGACCGGGTCGTATCTGCCCAGCCGGGTGGTGGGCAATGACGAGGTCAGCCGCCCGCTCCGGTTGAACGCCGAGGCGATCGTGCGGCGTAGCGGCATCCGGACGCGCCGTTGGGCTGCGGAGAACGAAGCCTCGTCCGATCTGGCTGCGCTGGCGGCCCGGAAGGCCTGCGAGGCCGCCGGCGTCAGTCCCGACTCGGTGGATGCCATTCTGCTCTCGACCACCTCTCCCGACATGACGTTCCCCTCCACGGCCTGCCTGCTGCAGCAGCGGCTCAAGGCGCCGCGCGCGGCGGCCTTCGATGTCTCGGCCTCCTGCTCGGGGTTTTTATACGGCCTGTCCATGGCGGACGCGTTCATTCGCAGCGGGCAGTATCGCCGCTGTCTGGTGGTGGCGGCGGAGGTGAAATCACGGTTTCTCGATCCTGCCGACGAGGCGACGGCGATCCTCTTCGGCGACGGCGCCGGCGCGGCGCTGGTGACGGGGGAAGAGGCTTCGGGACCGGCGGCGCCCGGTGTGCTGGGTGTCCGGCTCCATGCGGACGGCAGCCGGTATGGGATGATCACCATGCCGGCCGGCGGCTCGCGGAAGCCGGCCAGCCCTGAGACGGTCCGCGCGAAGGAACACACGATCCGTATCCAGGGTGTCCCGCTGTTCCGCGTGGCGGTGAAGCGGCTGGCGGAGGCGGTGACGGAGACGCTCAAGGAATTCGGCGTGGGCGTGTCCGATCTCGGGCGGGTGGTGTTCCATCAGGCGAATGGGCGCTTGCTGTCGGCGGTGCTGGAGCGCCTGAACATGCCGCCGGAGAAAATGTATTCAGTGTTGGAGCGGTTCGGCAATGCCTCGTCGGCGTCGCTGCCGATCGCGCTGGATTATGCGGTGCGCGAGGGAAGGATTGCGCCGGGCGACCTGGTGCTGCTCGGCACCTTCGGCGGCGGCCTCACATGGGGAACGGCGTTAGTCAGATGGTAAGCCACGAAGCGTTGAGCGCTGAGACGACTCTCGTCAACGCATCACGGATCACGCCTCACGCATCACGGGAGTAACTATGTTCAGCTTGATTCCCAAGGACGAGGCCTTCTTCGAGATGTTCAAGAAGGACGCCCATAACATGGTCGAGGGCAGCCGGCTGCTGAAGCACATGATGGAGGACTATAAAAATCCTCTGGAGCAGGCCCGGCGCATCAAGGACGTGGAGCACGTCGGGGACGGCATCACGCACGACATCGCCAGGAAGTTGAACCAGACGTTCATCACGCCGATCGACCGGGAGGACATTTACAGCCTGGCAAGCGCGGTGGACGACATTCTGGACATCGTCGAGGCGATTGCGGACCGGTTCGTCGTCTTCAAGGTGACCAAGCCGACCGAAATGGCCATCAAGCTGTCCGACATCCTGTATCAGGCGTCGGTCGCGGTCGCAGCCGGCGTGGACGTGCTGGGCAAGGCCCATGCCGATGTGACCGAGTGCAACGTCCGCGTGAACAGCCTCGAAAACGAGGCGGACCGGCTGACGCGCGATGCGATCTCCGCGCTCTTCGAGGGCGAAAAGGATCCTATCGCCGTGATCAAGTGGAAGGAAATTTACGAAGCCTTCGAAGAGGGTACGGATCGCTGCGAAGACGTCGCCAACATCCTCGAGCGTATCGCGCTGAAACATAGCTGAAAGACGTGATCCGTGAACCGTAATCCGTGAAGCGTGGTTATGGCAGAGGACAATTCTTGACTTTCTTCATGACACTTCACGGAACACGGATCACGGTTGACGGTTCACGGGGTTGCGATGCCTGAGCTCTCCGGCATGCTCCTGCTCGTCGTCGTCCTGGCGCTGCTCTTCGATTTCTCGAACGGGTGGCACGACAGCGCCAATGCGATCGCCACCGTCGTGTCCACCCGTGTCTTGAGCCCGATGAAGGCGGTACTGATGGCCGGCGTGCTCAACGTGGCCGGCGCGTTCATGTCCACCGCCGTGGCGAAAATGATCGGCCAGGGGATCGTCGATCCGTCCACGGTGACGCAGGCCGTGGTGGCGTCGGCGCTGGCCGGGGCCATTCTCTGGAATCTGTGCACGTTGCTGCTCGGACTGCCGACCAGTTCGTCGCATGCCCTCATCGGCGGGTTGGTGGGTGCCTCGGTGCTCCACGGCGGCTGGGCGACGGTGCAGTTCTCCGGCCTGCTGGCCGTGCTGAAAGCGATGGTCTTCTCGCCACTGTTCGGGTTTCTCGTCGGGCTCTCGATCATGGTCGGCATCAGCTGGTTGTTTTTTCGCGTGCAGCGCGGTGCCGCGACGCGACTGTTCAGCCGGTTGCAGCTCGTCTCCGCCGGCTTCATGGCGTTCAGCCACGGAGCCAACGATGCGCAAAAGGCGATGGGGATCATCACGCTGGCGTTGTTGTCGGCCGGGCAGCTCACGAGCGGGGAAGTGCCGACGTGGGTGGTCGTGTCGTGCGCCGCTGCCATGGGGCTTGGCACGGCGTCGGGCGGGTGGCGGATCGTCCGTACGCTTGGCACGCGCATCGTGAAACTGGAGCCGGTCCATGGCTTCGCGGCCGAAACCGGCGCGGCGGCGGTGCTGCTGGCGACGGCGCACATCGGCCTGCCGGTCAGCACGACACATACGATTACGTCGTCGGTGATGGGCGTGGGGGCGGTGAAGCGCCTGTCCGCGGTGCGATGGGGTGTGACGGCGCGGATCGTCTATGCCTGGATCTTTACATTGCCGGGCGCGGCGCTGGCGGCGATGGCGATCTACGCGGTAATCTCAAGACTGGTCTGAGCCGGTTCCGGCGAACCGCTTGCGATCGGCAGGCGCAGCACGAACCGGCTGCCCGTAGGCTGAACGCCTTCCACCCAGATCCTGCCGGCGTGCCCTTCCACAATATGTTTCACGATCGACAGGCCCAGGCCTGTGCCTCCCATCTCGCGCGAGCGCGCCTTGTCCACCCGATAAAATCGTTCGAAGACCCGAGGCCGGTCTGCCTCCGGGATGCCGATGCCCGTGTCGGTGACACTCAGCTCCACCTGCGCAGGATCATCGGCCGGCTGTGCGGCGAGGCTACCGGCAATACGAATGGCTCCGCCCTCCGGCGTGTACTTGATGGCGTTATCCAGTAAATTCGTCAGCACCTGCACGAGCCGGTCCTCGTCGCCTGATACCGGCGGCAGATCGGACGGAATGGCCACCGTCAGCGATTGCCGCTTTTTATCCGCCTGCGGTTTGATCAGGGGGAGCGTGCGTTCGACCAGCGAGCCGAGGTGGACGGGCTCGCGCTTGAAGCGCACCAGCCCGGATTCGATCTGCGACAACTGCAGCAGGTCTTCCAGAATGAGATTGAGTCGGTCGCTCTGCTTGAGGATGATCTGAAGAAACCGGGTGGCTTCATCGGGATTGTCCTTGGCCCCGTCCAGCAGCGCTTCGACATAGCCCTTGATCGAGGTCAGCGGCGTGCGCAGTTCGTGTGACACGTTGGCGACGAAATCCTTCCGGACCTGCTCCAGACGGCGTAGCGCGGTGATATCCCGGTCCATCCGATCCGCCATCTGATTGAACGTCGTGGCCAGCACGCCCACTTCGTCGGTCGAGCTGGTCTGAATCCGTTGCCGCAGCGCGCCGCCGGCCAGTTGACGGGCGACGGTCGCGATGTCCGACAGAGGTCGGGTCAGCCCGCTGGAGATGAGCAGGCTCAACGTGACGGAGACGACGAAGGCCACGCCGAACGCGATGCCCAGCGCGCGTTCCAGTTCCCGGATCCTGGTCTCCAGCGTCGTCAGCGGCATGGCCAGGCGGATGATGTGCACGGCCTGGCTGCCCGGAAACACGACGCGCTGCGCCAGATAGAAGAGCCGCTGGCCGGTCGTCTCGCTCCGTCTGAGATCGGTGCCCTGGCCGGTGGACAGGGCACCGGCCACTTCCGGGCGTGAGCCATGGTTCTCTATGTTAGAGACGGCGTCATCGGGGACGTCGCTGTCGGCGAGGACCCTGCCCTGTTGATCGATCACCGTCACTCGGGCGCTGGCATGGCGGCTCAGTTCGCGCGCCATGGTCTGCAGGCGGATCGGCGGCGTGTCGGGCCGGGTCAGGAGGGGCTGGAGTGTGAGCGTCGTCAGGCCGGTCCGGGCAGCCAGTTTTTCCTCCGCATGGGCCAGCTCGAGCTGCTCGATCGAGCGGAACGCCAGCCAGCCGGCAGCCGTGAGTCCCAGCGTGATGGCCAGCAGCGTGCCGAGGGCGACTTTCCAGCGGATGGAGAGCGTCATAGAAGACGTTATCCGTTAACCGTTAATCGTGAACCGTCCGGAGATTTGCCTGGCGTCCATCCACACGTTTCACGGCTCACGGGTCACGCTCTTTGAGTTTGTAGCCCAGCGATTTGATCGAGACGATGGCGTCGTTCAGCAGGGGGATTTTTTGTTTCAGGCGCCTGACGTGCACGTCGATCGTGCGCGTGGTGCCGTAGTATTCGTAGCCCCACACGGCGTTGAGCAGCACGTCGCGGGTCAGCACGCGGCCAGGGTGCTGCAGCAGATATTCCAGCAGGCCGAATTCTTTCGCTGTCAGGGTCACGTCCTTGCCGTTTGACTTGACCTCGTGGCGGCCTCGATCGAGGACGAGCGCGCCGTACGTGGAGCGGGAGGGCGCTTCTTCTTTTGAACGATCGACCCGGCGCAGCAGGGCCTTGACGCGGGCCACGAGCGCCTTGGGGCTGAAGGGCTTGGTGACGTAATCGTCAGCGCCCAACTCGAGGCCGATGACGGTGTCCGATTCCTCCGCCTTCGCGGTCAACATGATAATGGGGAGCGTCGCAGTCTGCTGATCGGCCCGGAGTCGTTTGCAGACCTCCAGCCCGTCCATGTCGGGCAGCATCAGATCGAGCACGAGCAGATCGGGATGCTCGGTTCTGGCGGCTTTCAGCCCGTCCGGTCCGGTCATGGCCGTGCTGACGCGGTAGCTTTCTTTTTCGAGATAGAGTTTGACGAGCTGAAGAATGTCACGCTCGTCTTCGACGATGAGAATTTTTTTCGCGGCGGTTGGCGCCATCCTGTCCACCAGCGTATAAGGGATGGGAAAGATGTGTCAAGAAAAAGGATGGCGGCGCAGAGGCCGGCATTTGTTTGAAGATGGTTTCTTCCACGCCTCATGTCATTGTGATCACCGGCGCGTCGAGCGGAATCGGCGAGGCCTGTGCACTCTATCTCGACGAGTTGGGCTACCGCGTGTTCGCCGGTGTGCGCCGGCTGTCTGACGGCGAGGCGCTGAAAGCGAAGGCGTCCGCGAGGCTGACGCCTGTGCTGCTGGATGTCACGGATCTCGCATCCATCGACCGGGCGGCGGAAACGGTCAAAGCTGCGGTCGGCTCGGCCGGCCTGGCAGGACTGGTCAACAATGCCGGCATTGCGGTCGGCGGCCCGTTGGAGGTGGTGCCGTTGGCGGATTTGCGGAAGCAGTTCGAGGTGAACGTCATCGGGCAGGTGGCGGTGACACAGGCGCTGCTCCCGCTGTTGCGGCAGGGCAGGGGGCGCATCGTCAACATGGGCTCCATCGCCGGGCGGGCCACCATGCCGTTCATGGGGCCGTATTCGGCGTCCAAATTTTCGTTGGAGGCGCTGACGGATGCGATGCGGATGGAATTGCGGCCCTGGGGCATTCACGTGTCCATCGTCGAGCCGGGGGCGATCGCGTCCCGCATTTGGGACAAGGCCGGGCACGCGGCCGATCAGATGGAGGCGGCTGCCAGTGCGGAGGCGAAGGCACATTACGGGGAGGCCGTCGCTCGCGTGCGCGAGGCCGTGGCGCGCGCGGCGCAACGGGCTATTCCAGCGCGGGTGGTGGCCGAAGCTGTCGCGCACGCCCTGTCCGCCGCCCGACCGAAGACGCGCTACCTGGTCGGCTTCGACGCGCGATTTCGCGCAGTGTTGACTGCCTGGCTGCCCGACCGTGTGCAGGATTGGCTCCTCAAGCGGATACTCAAACTGCCGGGCTAAATCAGTTGACGGAACGGCCTATGCTGCCGTATTGTGAAGCCCTGTTCAGGAGTGCGTTTCACAAGTCACGGATAACGGGTAACGAATAACGACCATGAAAATCTATCTGGCCAGTCCGCGAGGGTTTTGCGCCGGCGTCGATCGGGCGATTGAGATCGTCGAACTGTCGCTCAAGGCCTACGGGGCGCCGATCTACGTGCGGCACGAGATCGTGCACAGCCGCCATGTCGTGAACAGCCTCCGTGACAAGGGCGCGGTCTTCGTGGAAGAGCTCACCGAAGTGCCGGACGGCTCCATCGTGATTTTCAGCGCGCACGGGGTGGCCAAGGAAGTCTGGGCGGAGGCGAATCGTCGAGGGCTCAAGACCATCGACGCGACCTGCCCGCTGGTGATCAAGGTTCATAACGAAGTCAATCGCGATTACACCCAGGGCTATGAATTGATTCTGATCGGCCACGCGGGCCATCCGGAGGTCATCGGGACGCTGGGGCAGGTGCCGGACAAATTCCATCTCGTGTCGTCCGTGAGCGACGTCGAGAAGCTCCATGTCGAGAACACGCACCATCTCTCCTATGTGACGCAGACGACGTTGAGCGTGGATGAGTGCCGGGACATCGTCGGCGCGCTCCACCGCCGGTTCCCCAAGATCAAGGGGCCGCACCAGGAGGATATCTGCTATGCGACGCAGAACCGCCAGAACGCGGTCAAGGCCCTGTCGAAACTGGTGGATGTGATTCTGGTCATCGGCTCGCCGAACAGTTCCAATTCCAACCGGCTGCGCGAGCTGGGCGAGCATTGCGGGATTCAGTCGTACCTGATCGATGCGTCGTCGGACATCGACCCGGCCTGGATTAAAAATGCCAAGGCCGTGGGTATTTCGGCCGGCGCCTCGGCTCCGGAGGTGCTGGTGACCGAAGTCGTGGACTATCTCAAGGGCCACGGCGCCAACGAAGTTGAAGAATTGATGGTCATCGAAGAAGACGTCGAGTTTTCTCTGCCGAAAGAATTGGTCACCATTCAGCCGCTCTCGCGTCCAGCCGCCGCCTCTCACTAGCCCCCATATCTAGCGGTCAGTCCCTAGGTTATCCACAGCATCCTGTGTTTTCCTTTTGCTTTTCGCCACGGGCTGTGTTAGAAAAGTCGAAATTTCCATCCACAGCAGGCATGCTCAGGAAAGGGACGAATGTATCTCAAGTCCTTGGAGCTGACCGGGTTCAAATCCTTCGCTGAAGACAAAATCTGTTTTCCCACCGGCGTGACTGCCATTGTCGGCCCGAACGGGACCGGCAAAAGCAACATCGTGGATGCCATCCTCTGGGTGCTCGGCGAGCAGAGCCCAAAATCCGCCCTGCGCTGCGAGAAAATGGAAGACGTCATCTTCAACGGCACCGAAGCGCGCAAGCCACTCGGCATGGCGGAGGTGTCGCTGATCATGGGCGGGCTGTCCGAGCCCGAGCCCGGCGCGCCGCCGCTGCTGCCGCCGGAGTTCGGCGATTATCTACATCCTCGATTTCTTTGCCGAGCTGTGCGATCTCGCGATGCCCTTCGGCCTC